>JAFWWR010000283.1 GCA_017518025.1 Clostridia bacterium | reverse complement strand
TTTCCGCTCGGACGAACCGGAGCAGAGCTCCGACAACGTCCTCACGGGCGGCTTTCGCTCCCCCCTCCACCCCCCATTCGCGGTATGTCCCGGGAGGATCAAACTCTCCCATCCCGCGATATGTTCGAATACTAAAAGGGTCAGTTGTAAACATCTGCTTCTCTCATCATTGCGGGATGTTATCGAATATAATTCTGTTTTCTTCATTTCTCGCGATTCATCAGCACAACTCTCCGCGGCGCATGGTGTAAATAAGATGTGGAACGGTAAAAGAAGAGTATGAGCATAACGAAACGACGACGGCTTTGGGCTGTACGAGCCGTCCGCGACCACATAAGTTTTGCGCGGTATATTTTTACACGCGCGTAGGAAGGGGATCGGTAAGGGGGAGGGAGGTCGCGAGCAAGCAAGCGAACGGAACGAAATATCCGCTTTTCGTTACGTTCGCGCAGCGGCCGAGCGCTCCTTCCCCCTTCACCTGCTTTTCTTTCCGCGGTAGCCCTTTCTTTTTCAGAAAAGAAAGGGCGACAAATAAGTCGAGGCGGAAGGCGTTTTTGAGTGAAATGCCCCCTCGGAGGCGATTTGCTCTTGATTTTTTTCGCGAATTATGTATAATAGAAGGGAGAGGGACCCGGCGCGAGGCGCGGGACCCCGCAAAGACGCAAAAATGCAGTTTCCCGAACGAACGGCGGAACCCCTCCGCCGCCATAGGAGAAAATAAAATGAAGAAAACCATAATCCGGCTGATCCTTGTCGTTCTGTTCGTCCTGCCGACAGTGGTCGCGCTGATGAACTGCCATCACGTGCGCACGTCTCCCCCGAGCCAGAAGGACGTGCTCTCCATCACCATCGAGGACACCGCGGGAAAGACCGTCACCTACGACAGAGTCAAGGACGGGGACAAGGCGGACGAGGCCATCGGCCTCTTCTACAGGATCAACAAAAAGGCCACCCCTCTCGAGGCGCTCCCCGACGGGATCCTGGGCGAGACGCCCTACAAGGTCATAATGTCCACCGGGGCGAAGGAGGGCGAATACAGATATTACTTCTCCACAGACCCCAACGTGTGCTACTATTCCGCCCCGAACGGCAAATCCTACCAGCTCGGTCCGGACAACGCCGCGGAGTTCCTCTCCTCGGAGTTCGCCGGATGCTACTATGAAAACTCCGGTCTCCCGACGCTTCTGCTGTCGGGCTCCATGGAGATCGCTCCTCAGTCGGCGACCTGGAAGTTCCGCGACTTCAGAGGCGAATTCGTCGACGTGGATCTGACGGACGTTCTCGCCGAGGGCAAGCAGTCCTTCGACGGCAACGTGTTCCTCTCCCTTTCCTTCAAGAACGACGTCGTTCCCGATTCCTCCCACGTCACCATAACCGACGAGGAGAAGGTCGTGCTGTTCGACGATTCTCTGGATCAGTTGGCGGCGTTCCCGCTGGATTCCCAGATGAAAGTCCATATCGAAGTCGCCGCCACGTGGTTCGAGGACGCTGAGCGCGGCTGGTGCGGAGACGCGAACTACGTCTTCGACGCGCTGATCTCGCCGCCGCCGGTATTCTCCGTGTCGCGCACCGACGCGGTGCCCGGCTCCTTCATCACCGTCACGGCGAAAAACGTGACCGACCCCGCCGGCGTCACCTTCACGAGCGAGCCCGATATCGGCTATACCCCCCAGTTCTTCGCCGACGGAGCCACCGTCAAGGCGCTGATCCCCTTCGATATGACTCTCCCGGCGGGAAGCTACACACTGACCTTCACCTACGCGGGCGTCTCCCGCCCGTCCACCGTTGTGCTCGTTGAGCAGTACTACGGCGAGGGCACCATCGAGGCCATCGGCGACACCGTCACCACGGCGTACTCCGAGGAGGCGCGTCAGGAGCTGGAAGGCCTCGTCGCCGAAATGGCGGCGGTCGCCCATCCCGAGCGGAAGTTCGACGGAGTTTTCCTCGCCTCGCCGAACGAGGAGGCGTGGCACAACATTTTCCGCACCTACGGCATGGCGGTCTACGTGAACGGCGACACGAACACGAAGTTCATCAACAACGGCATCGACTATAACTACGGCTGGAACGCACCCGTCTGCGCCGTGAACGCCGGCACCGTGGTCTACACGGGCGAGCTCGCCTACACCGGCAAGATCGTCGTCGTCGAGCACGGTTACGGACTCAAGACCTGGTATTACAACCTGAGCGAGGTCACCGTCTCCGTGGGAGACGCCGTGGAAACGGGCGATCAGCTCGGCGTGTGCGGATCCTCCGGATTCGCCGATTTCGCCGACAACGCGGGCAACGGAGGCGGCGTCCACATGGCCATGTCCGTGGGCAACCGGTTCGTGGATCCCACCGTGACCTGGGCGGAAGGCGTTACTTTCGTCGCCACGGACTGACCCGCCGCGGCCCCTGCGCGAAATTTTTGGGAAATCTTGATTTTTACTATTGCATTGACGTCTTTTTTGTGGTATAATCAAAATCCGCGGGTTTTCCCGCGCGCGTATATTTTCAAAAATATCGTCAAATAACATATCTGATTAACCGGAGGCAATCAACCAATGAATATCGTAGTCGGCGTACTTCTTATCATCGCGGCGGTCGTTCTGATCGTCACCGTGCTCCTTCAGCACGGCAAGGACCACAACCTGTCCGGCACCATCGCCGGAGCCGGTGAATCCTTCTTCGGAAAATCGAAGGCGGGTACCATCGACCGTAAGCTGTCCGTGGTCACCACCGTCGTTTCGATCATTTTCGTCGTTCTCGTTCTCGTCATGTATCTGAGATGGGACAACTGGGTGGCGAAGAAGGCCGACGCCGCGCCGGTCGACACCGGAGCTTCCACCGAAGTGGTCGACGATCATGACCACGATCACGGGAACGAAACGGAAAACGAGACCGAGCAGGAGACGGAGCCCGCCACCGAGGCGCCCGCAACGGGTGACTGAAAAAGGTAAGGAAGAGCCGACGCGAATCGCGCCGGCTCTTTTTGGTACAAGGGAGCAGCCGCCTGAGGGCGGGGCGATATGCCGCTGCGCGGCGCGATATTCCGCCTGTGACGGAGCGATATGTCCCCTTCAGGGGCGCGATATACGCCTCGTTCCGAGGCGTGAGAAAAAACACGCGCGGAAGTATTTCCGCGCTTTATAGAGAAGTTTCTTGAAAGGGAGGTCCGGAGGGGAAACTTCTTTTCAAAGAAGTTTCCCTTCCGGAGAAAAACATCTTGAAAAAAAGAAAAAAAGACAGGTTTTCCCGCAGAGGGAAAGTGAAAGCGCGGGGCGCGGATCACAGAAAGAGCAAAAAAGCGCCTAAAAAGGCGCTCCGCAAGGGGGAGGCGCGCGTCATCGAGGGTACGTTCGACTACAGCGGCTCCGGATTCGGTTTCTGCCGGACGGAGAGCGGCGACGACGTCTTCATCC
>JAFWWR010000282.1 GCA_017518025.1 Clostridia bacterium | reverse complement strand
GAAAATGGTTTTGTCAAAACAGAGTTGAACGAAGAGGCTGCTGCTCATCTTATAAGCAATGGACTGATCATAAAAAACGGCGACAGTTACAAACTCAATTTCGCTTGCTTTACCAAAGAGGTGTTTGATGAATTCGTTTCTTTGTTTGAGATCAAAGATAAAGAATTATCGGCCGCGCTTTCCGAGTGGATAAAGGAGTTGAGAAAAGGGTTTGCGTCTTTTGTGCCGAAGAGACTGGATTCACAAATCAATCAATGGGTATCTTGTTACGCAAATCGGCTTGTGGGCTATGTGATCGAAGAATTGATACACAGAGGTGTGCTTGAAACTCCAAAAGACGAGAGCCCCCTTACAGACGGTGTGTTTTATGTGGAAGGGAGATACATCAATATCATTTAGTAAAGCTGCTGACAAAAAGGGGCGGGGATCACTCCCCGCCTCTGTTTTATCCCTTTTTCTCTTTTATCATTCCTCTCAGGCACGCCAGCGCGTCGCTGAGACCGCCGGTCCTGTCGATGAGGCCGCATCTCACCGCCTCGTCGCCGTCGATTATCGAGCCCACGTCCGTTGCGATCTGATCCGTCCGCATCAGCATGGCCCGCAGGTCCTCCTCGCTCACGCCGGAGTGACCGACGATGAACTTCACGATCCTGTCCTGCATCCGCTCGAAGTAATAATAGGTCTGCGGCACGCCTATGAGCGTTCCGCTCATCCGCACCGGATGGACCGTCATGGTCGCCGACGGCACGATGAACGACTTTGACGCCGACACCGCCAGCGGCACGCCGATACTGTGCCCGCCGCCCAGTACCAGAGACACCGTGGGCTTCGTCATGCTGGCGATCATCTCCGCGATGGCGAGGCCCGCCTCCACGTCGCCTCCCATGGTATTGAGCACGATGAGCATCCCGTCGATCTCGTCGCTTTCCTCGATGGAAACCAGCAGCGGGATGATGTGTTCGTATTTCGTCGCCTTCTGCCCCTCGCCCAGGAGATAATGCCCCTCGATCTGCCCGATTATCGTCAGACAGTGCACCGTGCACTCGTCGTTTTTCGAGATAACGCTCCCGCTTTTGAATATATACTCAAGTTCCTCGTTCGCCGTTCCGTCCTGCTTTTTGTTTTCCGCGCCCGTTCCGTTTTCTTCCATGTCCGCCTCCGTCGTTTTTTATAGTTATCCCGCGCGGGGCGCATTTTATTCCGGGGACTTGATTCCGGGGCGGAAAAATAGTATAATAGTGACCGATAATTCCACAAAACGGAGATTTAACGGTGATTTTTGAGAAATACATCCTTCCCGGGATCATGTTCGACACGTTCCGGGACGTGACGCCGGAGTTCCTCGCCGAACGGGGGATAAAATTCCTGATCAGCGATATCGACAACACCCTCGTCACCTACGACGATCCCGTGCCGACGCCGGAGGTGTCGGAGTGGTTCGACAGGATGGCGGCGGCGGGGGTGAGGGTCGCATTTGTGTCGAACAACGGCAAAGAACGGGTCGATCTCTTCAACCGGGATCTCGGATTCGTCTCCTACGCCAAAGCGGGCAAGCCGAAAACGAAATATATCGCGGCGGCCATGCGCGACATGGGAGCGACCGCGGATAACACCGCGCTCCTGGGCGACCAGCTACTCACCGACGCGGCGGCGGGGGCGAGAGCGGGACTCCTTTCCATCATCGTACCGCCGATCAAGGACAAAAGATCCCTCTTTTTCAGATTCAAGAGGTGGCTCGAGAAACCATATCTCAAAAAATACAACAAGCTTCACAAAAGCGACAGATAACGGAGGAAAACATGGCTGTCTACGACAAAAGATACGAAAAACTGCGCCTTTACATGAAGGAAAACGGACTCGACGGCGTGTACGTCACGTCCGAAGAGAACTACCTCTACCTCAGCGGGTACCACAATCCCGACGGGTTTATGGTGGTGACGGAGGATCAGTCCTTCGTCTTCGCCGATTTCAGATATTTCGAGGCGGCGAAGGAGAAGGCGTTCTCCTGCTGCACCGTTCTGGAACAGGTGGGCGGCTGCCTCCGGGAACAGCTCGCCGAATCGGGCGTCAAGACCCTCGGCTTCGAGGACCGTCACCTGACGGTCAGCGATCATAAGAAGCTGTCTGAGATCGGCGGCGAGCTGGGGATCACCCTCCGGGGGATCGGCGACACGCT
>JAFWWR010000281.1 GCA_017518025.1 Clostridia bacterium | reverse complement strand
TGCGGAAACACTTTGCCCTGCTCTATGAGGATTACGAGAAAAGGACATCCGGGATCTGGCGGATCGGGCACCCAAAACGGTACAGATGTGGGACGGAGTTGTTCCGGTCCTCGATATGTTCAAGTCGGTCCTTCGGCTTTTGGAAAGCGTTCTCGGCTATCTGCTGTTCGGAAGCGTGATCGCGTTCGCGTCCCTGTGGCTTGTGCCGATCCTCACCGTGTCCCCGGTCGTGAACTGGCTTGCCGGACGCGCGTATAACCGCTGGGATCACACACACCGGGAGAAGATGAGCACCCTCGAAACCAAACAGGCGTGTGTGAGAAAACTGCCCGATGATTTCAAATGCGCAAAGGATATCCGTATCTATTCGATGGCTGACTGGATCCGTGAAACGTACCTTGACCTGACCGGACAGTTGGCGGCGGAGAACCGCAAACGTGTCGGGCGCAGCTTCCTCTCCCGGATCGCGGATCTCTTTGTGATCCTTCTGCGGGACGGCGGAGCCTATGCCCTTCTGATCTCCATGTTCCTCCGCGGTGAGATCGACGCTGCGCAGTTTGTTCTGTATTTTGCGGCAGTTTCCTCCTTCGCCTCATGGATCGGAGGAATCGTCTCCGCATGGAATCAGATGCACGCCTCTTCTCTCTCGATCTGCTTTCTCAGGGATTATCTCGATTATCCGGAAAAAGACGGGACGGGCGAAGCGTCTCCCGAAAACTTCAGGGATCAAGCGCCTGAAATCGTCTTCGATCATGTCTCGTTCCGTTACGACGGAGCGGAGGATTTCACGATCCGGGACCTCAGCTTCACGATGAAATCCGGCGAAAAGCTGGCTCTCGTCGGGCTGAACGGCGCGGGCAAGACAACGCTCGTCAAGCTGCTCTGCGGACTTTATCATCCGACTTCCGGGGAAATACGGATAAACGGGATTCCTCAGTCCCACTTCCGACGGCAGGACTATTACCGGTTGATCGCCCCGGTCTTTCAGGATGTGCGGACGGCGTTTTATTCCCTCGCCGAGACGGTCTCCTGTGCGGACAGGGAACACACCGACCGTGCGAAAGTGGAAAACGCGCTGAAACGGGCGGGCCTATGGGAGAAGATCGAAGCCCTCCCGGACGGCATGGACACGAAGCTCGACAAGAAGGTCAACAAAAACGGCACGGAGCTTTCCGGCGGCGAGGCACAGAAGCTAATGCTGGCCCGCGCGCTCTGCAAGGACGCGCCGATCCTCGTGCTCGACGAGCCGACCGCCGCGCTCGATCCCATCGCGG
This sequence comes from Clostridia bacterium, assembly GCA_017518025.1. Taxonomy (GTDB): domain Bacteria; phylum Bacillota; class Clostridia; order Oscillospirales; family CAG-272; genus RUG11130. The sequence continues at coordinate 2,315 of JAFWWR010000281.1, read as the reverse complement.
AAGCAAGGCTGTACGGCGAATACGGACGCATGACGGCGGGAAAGACCTCCCTGTTCGTCTCCCACCGGCTGGCGACGACCGCCTTCTGCGACCGGGTGATCCTGCTCGAAGACGGGCGGATCGCCGAAGAAGGAACCCACGCGGAGCTGATAGCCCTTGAAGGAAAATATAAAGAACTTTACGAAATTCAAAGCCAGTGGTACAGAGAAAACGGAAAGGTGGCGAGCGCATGAACGGGCAAAAGGAAAGAATGTCTCTGCGAGAACATTTCGCCATATCCAAACGAGCGGTACGGCTCCTGTACACCCTGAACCCGCGGTATATCGTCTGTATGTTTGTCACAACGATTCTTACCGCCGTCTCAGGTTACATTCCCGTCTATTTCTCGGCGAAGCTGGTGGACGCGCTGATCTCCCATGAGCGGGTCGAAACGCTGATCCTGTATGCCGCCCTGGCTGTCCTGCCCGTCTTTCTGATTTCCATGATCTGCGCATGGTGCGGCGCGGTGGAAAGCACGGAATCCTATCTCAGCTATATCCGGCAGGATTGGATGTACTCTGAAAAAGCGATGGAGCTTCCGTACAAGGCTCTTGAAGACCCTGAAATCGAACGGCAGAAGGCAAGAGTCAAAATGGAATCGCGTACAGGGTACAATGTTTACCATGCCATTTATATGGTTCGGCGGTTTGCCCGGAGCACGGTGTCCATTCTCTCCTCCGCCGCCCTGACCGCTTCCTTTTTCGCGCTGCCGTCCATCCCGCTGTGGCAAAAACTTCTGCTTGTCTTCGGATTGGCTCTCAGCATCACCGTTTCGCTTCTATCTACGAAACGTCAGCTCGCGATCGATCGGAAAGTGCGCTCCGAGCAATCCTATGTCGACGTGAACGTATATGCGGACGCTCTGGGTGAATTCATGGAGGATTACAGCGGATCAAAAGACATCCGGCTCTATGAAATGGAAGACCTTGTCGCAGACGAATATCAGGAAAAACAGGCTCTCCTGTACGAGGGCATGAGAAAGGCCTCCTATCTCAAAGCGGCGTGGAGCGTCCCGGGGACCGTCGTATCGTATCTACTCCTTTTCGCCGGATACGCAATCATGATGCTGTCCGCGCTGAACGGAGGAATCACTCCCGGTTCCATTGCGAAGTACGTCGCCTGTATCACGATGATGATCGGAGCCGTCACGGAACTCACGACGGCGTTTGAGCAATCCTTTGAAAACCATCACTACTTGAAACGCTATTTCTCCTACTTCGACATTCCGAACGACATGGTGAAGGGCTCGCTGACGGTGGAGAAGCGGGACGACAACGAGTACGACGTGGAGTTCCGGGACGTGTCCTTCCGCTATCCCGGCACGGAAGCATGGGCGCTCAGGCACGTCAGCCTGAAATTCAAGATCGGGGAAAAACTGGCCATCGTCGGGGAGAACGGCTCCGGCAAGACGACCTTTATCAAACTGCTCTGCCGCCTGTACGATCCAACGGAAGGGGAAATCCTCTTAAACGGCGTAAACATTCAGAAGTACGATTATGACGAGTATATGTCCATCTTCTCCGTGGTCTTTCAGGATTTCACGCTGTTCCCGTTCCGACTTGGGGAGGTCGTGGCGTCGAAGAGGGATTTCGACCCCGCGCGGGTGCGGGAATGCCTCGAAAAAGCGACGTTTGACACGAGGCTCGAAACACTGCCGCACGGCGCGGATACCTATATCGGCAAACAGTTCGACAAAGACGGTGTGGAGTTCTCCGGCGGCGAGGGACAGAAGATCGCTCTCGCACGCGCGCTGTACAAGGATTCCCCGTTCATTCTGCTGGACGAACCGACCGCAGCCCTCGACCCGGTTTCGGAATATGAGGTTTATTCCAACTTTAACGCGATTTCTGGTGACAAGACAACCGTCTACATCAGTCACCGTCTCGCCTCCTGCCGGTTCTGCGACAAGATCGCCGTGTTCGACCGCGGGCAGATCGTCCAGACGGGCGGGCATGAGGAACTGCTTTCGGCGGAGGGCGGGAAGTACGCGGAACTGTGGTCGGCGCAGGCGCAGTTTTATACGGAGGAATAGGGCGGGTGAGATTCGCGGCATCATTTCAGAAGATATTACAGAACTGCTCTCACGATGTGGGGGCAGTTTTCGTCATACCCCCACGTCGTAAATCCAGCCTGCACCCCTCTTGCATCCGCGCAGAAAATCGGGTATAATAGTGTATCAACATCTGGTAGCAGGAGGACTGCCCATGCGCATTGCCGTCATCGACGACCAACCCGCCGACCGGGACTATATCGCCGCCCTCGTCTCTCGCTGGGCG
>JAFWWR010000280.1 GCA_017518025.1 Clostridia bacterium | reverse complement strand
GTTTGCCGTGCCGACCTGATAACGGTCGGCACGGCACGGGACGGATTTACGGCAGTCGAAGGTTGGTAATCAGAGATCATGAACAAGAAAATCGTTTCTACGGTCCTTGTGTTATTGATAACCGTCCCCCTCCTTTTCGGATGCAAAAGTAACGGAAGGAGCAGAAGCGGCGGTGAATATAACACAAACGGAGATGAGATTTCCGAATACGTCAAGGCCCTTGCCGATGGATCGGATTTTGAAGGAGTCACCTTCACCTTCATAGGCAAGGACGACGACAAATACAGTAATTATCCCGTCAAGGATGAGGAAACAGGAGAAATCAGCAGCGACGCTTTGTATTACAGGCAGCGCGATCTGGAAGACATTTTCGGGATCGTCTGGGATCCCGTCAAAACGGTCGACGGTGACGAAACGGGCGACAAGGTCATAAATGAGGTCGCCGCGGGCGGAGATTCTTACGACCTGGCGCATGGTTCGATCCTTACCGTCGGGCAGTTTCTGCTTAACGCCGGAGTGATCCGCAGCACGGACGATCTCACCCGCGTGGATCTTGACAAAGAATGGTGGATCGACGGACTACGGGACTATTATTCCGTTTCCGGAAGGCTGTTCTTCCTGACCGGCCCTATTATGGTCAACAACTACCTTGATTCCGCATGCGTTCTGTTCAACAAAGACGTGACAGCCATGTACGGGATCGACGACAGCGAGATGTACGACTCGGTGCGGGACGGTACCTGGACCGTCGACAGGATGTTTGAGATCGCCGGAGCCGTTCCCGAGAACACCGGCGGCCCCGACGGCGGCGGGACATGGAGGTATTTCTGCCCGAGCGGAGTCAATTTCCTGTTTTCTTCCGGCTACAGGATCACGGAATTCGATGAGGACGGTAATCCTTACGTTCCGGACAAACTCCCGAAGGAGTGGTCGGATCTGGCCGACAAGATATGTCCCGCATTCTCGGACGAATCGCAGACTGTTTTCGTCAACATCAGACGCGGGGAGCGCAACGAGACTAAATACGGAACCGACAAGCTCGAAGAATACTTCATCGACGGCCGCGCTCTGTTCGACTTCACGGTGACGCTCGGAGCCATAAATCTGAGATCGTACGACGTGAAGTTCGGGATCCTCCCGATGCCGAAGCTGGATGTAAATCAGAAACAGTACCGCTCTTTTGCAGCCGTGGGTTACGATTCCGCAGTATATCTTCCGAAGTCGCTCAAGGATCTTGACCTTACCGACACCGTGACCGAGGCGATGGGCGCCCTGGGAGAGAAATACATCAAGTCCGCGTACTATGAGAAGCTTCTCAAAGGGCAGAGCGTCTTCGACAGCGAGTCCATGGACATGCTTGACGTGATCTTTTCCTCAAAGGTTTACGATATGGCGTCTCTCTTCGATAACGGAAGCATGAACGGGTTCGGAGATTTTCTCAATACCGTGGAATACGGACTTGTATACGATAACAGCGCGTTTGCTTCCACATACAACGGTATGTCGCGCGTTGCAAATTCCATGGCGAAGAATCTTGTCAAAACGGTCAACAAGGCGGACTGAATTTGAATAAAAAATAAAATATGAAACATAGCCGCAAGGCGGCATGAAAGGAGAATTTATATGTTTAAAAAAGGATTCGCAGTAGTTTTGTCGGTCCTCATAGTCGCGTCGCTCATGGCGGTACACACGTTCGCCGCCGCGTTCAACCCGGCGGGAGGATGCAAAACAGAGGTAACGGTCAAAAGGGCGGCGCCCGGTGCCGTTGTTCACGACGGGATTATTTCTCCCGGTGAGTACAACGAAATAGAAATCAACCGGAATCCGGACACCACCGACCTTCTCATGTCGTGGGACGGCGCGGGCGCGCTTCTCGAAAGCGCCTGCGAAATGCTGAAGACGGCCCATTTCTATATTTCCTGGGATGAAAACGGCATCAACATGGCGGCGCAGGCCACTCTCCAGGAGGACCCGCACTGCGAGGGGATTTTCCCGACTGAGTTTACCGAATATGAAGGCAAGACCTTCCCCAGCGACGAGTTCTTTATGTTCCAGTTCGGCGGTCTGTTCAAGATCGACGATCCCGAAGAGGGGGTCAACGAATCGGTCGTTTACCGTTCCATCGGTTTGAACACCGAGACGAACGAACAGCTCTACGGTTGGTACTGGGACCACGGCCGCACCGGCGCCCTCAGTCAGGAAGCGGGCAGAGACTATTTCGTACGGGTTGACGGCCGCACGGTCACTTACGAGATGACTTATCCCATCGAAACCGTGTTTAAGGCAGAGGATATCAAGGACTCGATTCCCGTTGACGGGACCGAATTCTTCTTCACCATCTCCCTGACCGGCGGAAGCCAGGGCGTCAATCACAGCGACAACCAGACTTACGCCGTATCTCTCGGCGACGGCGGATTCATGACGTCTCCCCGTCTTATCAGCGATTTCTCCGGCACTCACGGTATCATTTCCAATGAGACGGTGACCGGCGAAGGCCCCGGCGAGACGACTGCTCCCACCGAGCCCGGCACGACCGAACCCGGAACGACGGAGCCCGGCTCGACGGAACCCGGCGCCACCGAGCCCGGTAACGTCGAGGATCCCGGCAACAATAACAACACCGGAAACAACGATCCCACGAATCCCGATCCCGTTCAGGGCCCCGGCAACGCTCAGAATCCGGGAGCCGGCTCGAACGCTCCCGCCACCGGCGACCCGATGATCGTCCTTGCGGTCTTCTCTGTCCTCGGCGCGGGCACGGCCCTTATCATCAAAAAACGCAGATTCTGATTGTCAGTCATCAATTTATCGTTATTTGAATAACGAAAGGAGATAATAAGATGAAGAAGTTTTTTGCCGTTCTTCTGACGGCGCTCATGATCGCGTCACTCTTCGCGGTTCATGCATTTGCCGGCGCTCTCAACCCTGACAACGGCTGTAAGGTCGAAGCTCAGATAAAGAGAGCTGCTCCGGGCGCGGTGGTCCACGACGGTGTGATCTCCCAGGGCGAGTATAACGAGATCGAGATCAACAGAAATTCCGACACCACCGATATGCTTCTCACCTGGAACGGTTCCGGCGAGCTTCTCATGGCCGCGTGTGATTTTCTGCAGAACGTTCACTTCTACGCGTCCTGGGATGAAAACGGACTGAACTTTGCGGCACAGGCGACTCTTCTTGAAGATCCGCACTGCGAGGGAACGTATCCCACGACCCTTCACGAAGAAAACGGCAAGCAGTTCCTTGGCGACGAGTTCTTCATGTTCCAGTTCGGCGGTCTCTTCAAGATCGACAACCCGGACGACTGGGATAACGAGTATCTCTACAGAAGTTTCGGTATAAACACTGATACTGGCGAGATCCTTGTCGGCTCATATTGGGCAGACGGACACACCGGAGCGCTCAGTCTCACGGAGGGTACGGATTACTACGTCAGAGTCGACGGTCGTACCGTAACATATGAGGCGACTTTCCCTCTGGAGTCCGTTCTCAAGAGCGAGCAGATCAGCGGATCTCTTCCCGTTGACGGGTCTGATTTCTATTTCACCATCTCCCTCACCGGCGGAAGCAAGGGACATAATTTCGAGGAGAGCGCCACCTACGCCGTTTCTCTCGGCGACGGCGGCTACATGACCACCCGCCGCATTATCAGCGACTACTCCGGCGCTCACGGCATTATTTCCATGGAACCGGTGGTCGAGCAGGCGACCGAGACAGAACCGGGTACCGAACCTGCTCCCGGAACCGAACCCACTCCCGACACCGATCCCGGAACGGAAGCGACCGATCCGGGCACTTCGCCCGATCCCGAGAATCCCGGTCAGGATCCCGTATCCGATCCCGAGGCGCCCGTAAGCCAGCAGCAGCCCGGTCAGAGGACCGTCGCCCCGACTACCGGCGATCCCATGGTGTTGATAGCCGCGGTCTCGGCTCTCAGCGCCGGAGCGGCGATCGTAATCAAAAAGCGTAAATTCTGATAAGCCGATAATGAAGGATACGGAAGGGCCCCCTCTTCCGTATCTTTCAATATTTCACGAAGAGGTCAAAATATGAAAAAGATCATTCGCGCAGCTCTCGCGCTTCTGCTCGCAGTGACAATGCTTCTTCCCGCGGCGGTAACGGCGTTTTCCGCCGACGGCGATCTTCCGTTTACCGACGTAAAGAGCAAGTCGTGGTACTATGCCTCCGTCGAGTACGTTTTCAACAACGGCATTATGAACGGCATGACTCCCACCACCTTCGAGCCGAACACCTCCGTTACGCGCGCCATGTTCGTCACCATGCTCGGCCGGCTGTGGGGCGTTGAGGAAAAAGTCACCGACGCCTTCACCGACGTGACGGTGAAAAAAGGGAAGTGGTACGCGGGTTACGTCGGCTGGGCGGCTGAAAACGGCATCGTCAATGGGTACCCGGACAAGACCTTCCACCCGAACGAGTCCCTGACGAGAGAGCAGATGGCGGCGATCATTTCCCGCTTTATCGATTACACGGGGATCATTCCCACGAAGAACCCCGACCCCGCGTCATTTTTCACCGACGATAAAAAAGTTTCGAAATACGCCGTGTCCCACGTTGACAATATGCGCGTCCTCGGCATCATCGAGGGCAACAACGACGGCACCTTCGACCCGAAGGGCAAACTGACCCGGGCGCAGGCGGCGACCGTCATGACGCGCCTTGACAAGATGGTGAAGAATCTCGCCATCGGAGACCCGATAACTCCCGACTATAAAGCCGCGGACGGCGACTACATCCTCATGAACGCCTGGGATCTCTATTACTCGGGCACCGCGCTCGGCTCCTCGTACGAGGGAGTAGGCGTCATGGAGGACCAGACCGTCCCGTACCTCGCCGAGGACGAGAACGGCCTAATGTTCTACTACGCCCTGCGGGGAGACAACATCTACGGAGTCGGTCTCAAAAGACGGACCGACCCCAACGAGAACGTGGGACCGCACTGCTTCAGCGTCGACACGATGATGGATATGATCGACCTCGACGAATATCCCTTTGTCCGCTTCGGCTTTTCGCTTCCCGAGGGCGGCTCCGCGTCGTTTATTATGTGGAGCGATTTCCGCGGCGATAAGGAATGCGCGTACACGACAGGAGAAGAGGCCGACGGTTGGCAGTATCTGATCGCCGATACGACGGGCAGCGGATTCACTCCCGAGAACTCCTTCAGGATCTCCCTGACGCTCAACGGCACGGGGCCTCTGCGCCTCAGATACTTCGCCGCATTCCCGGATGAGGCGGCAGCCGCCGCGTTCGATCCCTCCGCGCACACGGATCAGCTCACCGACAAGGGCGGGGAAGCCGTCGAGGTCAGGACCGCCTCCGACGGGGATCTTCTCGGCGCGTACAACGCGGCCTACGCTCAGGTCGATAAGATCAAAAACAGCAAGTCCGGCTATGACGAGAGCGACGTGAAGGGCAAGTGCTACTATATTTCGTCCATCCGCGGAAACGACAAAAACGACGGTCTCTCGCCCTCGAAGCCCTGGAAGACCTTCAATAATCTCTATAAAGTCTGGGACGCCGAAAATAATATCTTCACTTCGACCGTAAAGATCGGCGACGGAGTGTTCCTGGAGAGAGGCAGCGTCTTCAATCTCAACGAAAACGGCAAGTACGACAAGCTAATGGTCATCCCGGGCGTGATTTACGGCGCCTACGGCACCGGAGAGAAGCCGGTGCTGAGCAACCGTCTCGACATCGGCAGCGCATCCGGGACCTGGGTCTCCACGGATTGGCCCAACGTGTGGAAGCTGGACTCGGATTACGCCGGGATGCCCGGAAATATCGTCTTCAAGAAGGACGGAAAAGAGAGCTGGGGCATTTTCGTGATCGCCTCTGACCCGATCGATCCGTTCAACGGCGCGGAAACCAAACCCTACGGCTGGGTCAGCAACGGCGAGGAGGTCTTCGAGAGCGGCGGCGTGCCGTTCAGCTCCCCCGGCGACTTGAAGCATAACCTCGAGTACATCGGCGACAGAATAAACGGCGGTTTGTGGGTCTATTGCGACAAGGGCAACCCCGGCGAGTTCTACGACGAGATCAACATTTCAAAGGACGGCGAGCTTGTCGAATACCTCGGCGAATACACGAAGACCACGGTGCCGACCAGAGTCGATAACATGACGCTGCAGTATACCGGCGGTTGCGCATTGTCGACGTACGACGCGGAGAACTTTTACGTCACGAACTGCGTGTTCGACTGGATCGGCGGCCAGTATCAGACGAGGGTAAAGGATATTCTTGAGGATCCCGATGCGGACCGTACCGTGAGATTCGGCAACGCAGTCCAGAACTGGGGCGCTTGCAACGGCGTTTTCGTGAACGACTGCTACTTCAAGGACGTATACGACGCCGCCGCCTCGACTCAGGGGTATTCCGGTAATATGCGCAACTTCTGCTCGTCCGGCTGCGTTCTCGACAGATGCGATCTGTCCTACGAGTTCTTCAACCACGGCGGATATCCGCACGAGCTGGTCAACCTGTTCATCACCGATAACTATGTGATCAACAACGGTATCGGTTTCTGCGACGTCCGCACGGACAGGCGCTCCGCCTTCCTCTATACGGATTACGGAGTGAATGATACTGTTTACGAAAACATCCACTTCGAGAACAACGTGAATATCATCTCCACCGAGTTCGGCCTCGCCACCTCCAACGTGGCGTTCGGACAGACGAAGGGAACGATCCTGAGAAATAACACCTACTACATGGATCCGAATTCGTCGTTCTTCATGAGTTCGGTCTATAATCTCAGGACGAGAAGCGGATTCTCGCAGGGACTTTCCGTGCACGTATTCTATCCCTTTACCTCCCAGTATCTCACGTTCCTCGTCAGGAACGGAGCCGAGGTGGGAAGTACGTTCTATTCGGTCGAGAATCCTGCGAGGGACAGGATCAACTGAACGAATACTTATTTATGTAAGACCGCCCCGCGGATCCGCGGGGCGGTTTCACTTTTACTCGGTCTTGCGGTGCGCTCCGAGAATGAACGACTCGCAGTCCACGCACTGGGAGACCGTGGGGTTCTGCTCGTGGGTCCCGACCCGGATCTTTTCAAGCGCGCAGTAGTCGGCGTTCTCGCAGTGGTTGGCGCACTGCTTGACCGAGCACTCGATCGAGTGATTCTTCTTTTCCATTTCAGTCCGTTCCTTTCGCGTATTTTGTTCTCCGCCACATAGTTTCTCCCGAAAAGAAAAAAATATTCTTTTTTTCGGAAAAACCGTTGACAAACGGAGAGGGAACTGTTATACTATACGTGAACAAATGAATAACTGTTCATACGAGAGAATGAATTTTCGGACCGGAGGACGTAAAAATGATCCCTGAAAACGAAAAAATGACGGAAATCGACCGGGACGAGGGTTTCCTCGCCGTACACGAGGACGTGGTGAAACGGGTGCTTGATACTCAGCCGGCCGACGAGTACCTTTACGAGCTCGCCGATATTTTCAAGGTCTTCGGCGACTCCACGCGTATCAAGATCCTGTTCGCGCTCTTCGAGAGCGAGCTCTGCGTCGGCGATCTGGCGCGTCTTTTGGGACTCAGTCAGTCCGCCGTGAGCCATCAGCTGAAAACGCTGAAGGAAGCGAAGCTCGTCAGATTCAGACGGGAAGGAAAGATCATATTTTATTCCCTCGACGACGACCACGTGAGGACGATACTCTCCATGGGTATGGAACACGTCGAAGAATAAGGAGGATACTTAAATGACGAAGATCTACAACGTTGAAGTCGACTGCCCCAACTGCGCCGTAAAGATGGAGGACGCCGTCAAGGGTACTCCCGGAGTGGCGGACGCCGCGCTGAACTTTATGACCCTGCGGCTGAAGGTGGATTTTGAAGAGGACGCCGACCCCAAAAAGGTGATGAAGGACGCTTTGAAAAGGGTCCGCAAGGTCGACAGCGACTGTGATATCATACTGTAAACACCCGTTAAACATCAAAATAAAGAAAGGAGGATCGCCGTGACAAGGAAGCAGAAAAAAACGCTTATCAGGATCATCATATCGGCGGTCCTTTTCGCGTCGGCGCTGGCGCTCAAGCTGACGGGAGTGCTGAACGAATGGATCTGCGCCGCTCTTTTCGTCGTATCTTACCTTACGGTGGGCTATGACATACTCATCAAAGCGGTCAAGGGCATCGTAAAAGGTCAGCTGGTCGACGAGAACTTCCTCATGGCGGTGGCGTCCGCCGGAGCCATGGCGCTTCGTGATTTCGCCGAGGCGGCTGCGGTCATGCTGTTCTATCAGATCGGCGAGCTGTTCCAGTCCGTCGCCGTGGGCAAGAGCAGACGTTCCATCGCGGCGCTGATCGACATCCGCCCCGACGTGGCGAATCTCGTCACGGGGGACGGAGTGACGGAAGTGGATCCCGCCGAGGTGGAGATCGGTTCCTCGATCCTTGTAAATCCCGGTGAACGGATCCCGCTTGACGGCGTGATCACCGACGGTTCCACCACCATCGACACCTGCGCCGTTACCGGCGAGAGCGTACCGAGAGACGGCGCGCCCGGCGATGAGGTCTACAGCGGATGCGTCAATCTGACCGGCGCGATCCGCGTCAGGACCACCAAGGGATTCGGGGAGTCCACCGCGTCGAGGATATTGGAGCTGGTGGAGGAGTCGGGAATGAGAAAATCCCGCTCCGAGGCGCTCATCACGCGGTTCGCGAGAATTTACACTCCCGTTGTGTGCATCCTGGCCCTGCTTCTCGCTTCGTTCCCGCCGATCTTCCTCAAGCTCACCGGAGGCGACCCCGCTTTAGGGACGTATCTCAAGCGCGCATTGACGTTCCTCGTCATAAGCTGCCCCTGCGCCCTCGTGATCTCCGTTCCGCTTACGTTTTTCGGCGGAGTCGGGTGCGCTTCCCGAAACGGGATACTGATCAAGGGCTCCAACTTCTTCGAGGCGCTTGCAGAAACGAAATACTTTGTTTTCGATAAGACCGGGACCCTCACCGAGGGCAGGTTCCGCGTCACGGAGACGGAGCCATTCGGTGGATTTGACCCCGCCGATGTCTTGTCTCTCGCCGCGCGGGCGGAGTTCGGTACACGCCACCCCGTCGGTATCGGTATCCGGGAGGCGGCGGGCGTTCCGAAGGACGATCCATCCGTCAGCGACCTGACGGAAAAGCCCGGATTCGGCGTCACCGCCACCGTTGACGGAATGCGCGTGTCCGTAGGCAACCCGAAACTCATGAAGGCGGAGGGTATTGAAGTTCCCGAACGCGGAAGAGCAGGCGAAACTAACGTATGGGTCTCCGTCGACGGGGCCCTCGCGGCACGTATCGCTCTTGCCGACGCGGTAAAGGACCGGGCGGCCGAGGCGATCGGAAAACTCCGTTCGTCCGGCGTTGAAAAGACGTATATGCTCACCGGGGACCGGCGCGAGACCGCGGAAAAGGTCGCCGCGGACGCCGGGATCGACAGGGTAAAATCGGATCTTCTTCCGTCGGATAAACTGGAGGAATTCGAGCGGATCAAGGAGACGAACGGTTCAAAAGGGAAGTACGCTTACGTGGGAGACGGCATAAACGACGCGCCCGTACTTGCTCTTGCCGACGTGGGGATCGCCATGGGCGCCATGGGTACCGACGCGGCAATCGAGGCGGCGGACGTGGTCCTGATGGATGACGACGTGATGAAATTGCCCCTTGCGCTCCGTATAGCGCGGCGTACGCTGGCGATCTCCAAGGAGAATATTGCCATCGCCCTTCTTGTCAAACTCGTCTGCCTTGTTCTCGGCGCGCTGGGCTTTGCCGGGATGTGGCTCGCCATCTTCGCGGACGTGGGCGTTATGGTGCTCGCCGTTCTCAATTCCACAAGATCCATGAGGATAAAAGGATAACAATACCCCGTGCGGTTTTTCCGCACGGGGCGTTTTTCTTTCTCGCGGTCAGTACGTCACGACCGCGTTTCTTATATCCGAATGGTCGATCGTCAGCCCCGCATGTTCCGTGATCAGATTCAGCGGGATCATGGGGACGCCGTCCTTGAGATATATCTCATACCCGAGGAATTTTTCCTCTCCGTTCAGCGTGTAGAACGCCGATCCCGCCGTGAACACGAACTCTCCGCCCGGCAGAGAGACCGTCAGCCGTCCCGCCTTATCGTCCCACCGGACGAACATTCCGAACAGATGGAGATCCGTGAAAACGGTGTCGAAACCGAAGAGATAGTCGCCTCTCGGAGACAGTTCGGGGAGGACTTTCACCGGCACTTCGTTTCCGAAAACGGTGAGTCGGTCGCCGAACATACCGAGGGTACTGCACGAGACGCGGACGTCGTAGATCTTCATTCCCGGGGGCATCCTGAGCTGGATCACGTTGCCTGCCTTATCGCACTCCGATATATCGATCCAGAAATACTTTTTTTCGCCCGAACCGTCGAACGTCCCGTTCGCCAGGTTGTTCATCTGCGCATGGTCGCCCGCCCCGTACCTGGCAAGGCATCTGGACCCGTCTTCCATGTACGCGAGAACGTCTATGCTGTTGCATAACGAAAGATCCACCCCGCAGTCGAGACTTATCGTCACTTTCCCGACGCTTGTCGAATCGTTTGAGATAACGTTCCCCGAAACGGTGACGTTGCCGTCCCGTCCAACGACGGCGGCCGACGGCGCGATCCGGGCGATCCACTCGGTGTCGAGCCCGCTTTTCGGCACGTCGACGAGGGAGACGCCGTTGGAGTACGTTTCATATTCCCCTGCGCGCACAAGTATCTGATGCTGAGGGTACAGCCGGTCGATCCTCTCAAGCTGCGCCGGCGTGGGGATCGTGTTGAGCGACTCGTCGGCGCTCTCCGACGTGTACGTCTCGCGCAGAACGTCGAGATATCCGAATCCCACGTGCTCCTCGCAGGGCATGACGTATGTCCCTTCGCCGTACTCGTTCCAGTTGGAGATGATGACAAGGTTTTTCGCCCAGTCCGGTCTGCCCGGGTCGGCGGGAAGAAATTCGTCCCGGATCCATCTGTTCGTCTCGGCGTACTCCTCCACGGTCATCACGGGAGTTCTCGGCTGCAGCCACCCGATACGGTTGAAGCCCGTTGACACAGTCGGCACGTAGGTGAGCCCCCAGGCGTTTGACTGGCCGTTCAGCTCCTCGATCCTCGATCTGGTCGTCTCAAAGCGGACGCCATCCTGACCGTGGTGGTACGAATACACGCCGTCAAAGCCCTCGAAGGAGTGGGTCTGCCGCGCGGTATCGTCCGAGTCGATAAGAAGGACTCCGTCGAATCCAAGCAGTTTTACCTGCTCCTCGAGATAGTCGAACGCCTCTTTTCGCCTCTCCTTTGTCCAGTATTCGCCGTATTCGTCTGACACGAAACGGAAGAAGAACAAGACGGGTTTGTTGTCGATCACCAGATATCGGGGATCGCGGAAGTGATGCTCGATAAAATACGGTACGAAATAAGTCTTCCACGCGTCGAGATCCTTCGGGCTTTGCGCCGTTGCGCTGCACCAGATCAAAGAATACTTCGTCATGTCGCTGTATTTCGCGTGCTTGAATCCGTCGCAGAGATGGACGCCCAGCGCGCCGGTGATCGGCGCGTCCTCTTCGAGCGCGTAGAGGACGAAGGACTGAAAATCGACTCCGTGTTCGAGCAGATATTTGATCTCCCAGTCGGCGGTCTCCGGCGTGCCCTCGTCGTAGTAGCCGAGGACGGGCCTCGTATCGTCGAACGGAGTGATGCACGCCCATCCGGCGTGGAACCCGTTCTGCCACATGGAGCAGACGTTGATCCCGACCGTGTTTTCTTCCTCCCCGGCGGGTATCACCGGTTCCGGAACGTAGTCGCGGTGACTTACGTTGCGGAAGACGTAAAACTCGTCGCAGAGGGCGGGCGCTCCGGAGTTCTCAAACCTCACGCAGTCGAGAGGAACGCCCGTTTCAAGCAGGGAAAAGGACCCTCTGTCGACTCCGTTGACGTTGAACACGACGCCGCCCGTCTCCGTATCGCAGACGAGATAGAAGTAGTACCACACGTTTTTCAGATAATCGTACGCACGCTCGCCGTTGACGTAGAAGGACCCGTCGTCCGCGGTCACCCGAAGGAGTTCATCGCCTCCGCCGAGAATGACGTATTCCGTATTGCAGCCGGATGAGGGAGGCAGCAGAGCGAACTGCGCCGTCACAAGGCCTCCCGTGGGCTCAAAGGTCTTCCCGACGCGACCGCCCCCGTCCACCGAAAGGTGGCAGTCGAATTTTTTGTTGTCGGAGGTGTCTATCCCATCGTTCGGGACGACCGCGGCGCCCTCATACGTCCAGCCCGCGGGGAGAGCCCCGAAAAGGTACTGATCCGAGAAGTTCTCAAAAAGGGAATAGTTGACGAAAGTCTCGCACAGACCGAGCGAGAACGTCACCGAGTCCTCCTCGGTGGAAGCGAATCGGAAATTCTGGATATTCGCGTTCACGCCGCCCGCGGCGAGAGGATATGTGCCGCAGTTCTCGTCGTTTATAACGACACGGACGGTCTCGCCGTACAGATCGATCTGCAGATCGAATATGAAATACGAGCCCCCCTGCGGATCATATACGGTCTCAAACGTGCCGTCGCGCCTCAGTATCTTCCAGACGCCGTCCGTCGTCTGAAGACGGCAGACGCTGTCTCCGTCCGCGTTGCGGAAATCGAGGATCGCGCCGTCAAAACCGGAGACCATCGTCACGGAGCATCTGTGTTCGACGACGCCCTTGACCGTGTTGTTGATCTCGCGGATCACCTGAGAGCTCTCCGTCGTGCTGACGTCGTTTATCACGCCGTGGCGGACTCCGTCGTCCCCTCTGGTGTCGATGATCCAGCCGGATTCCGTCTGACCGTAGTTCCAGCCGCCGTAGCCGGTATTGCCGTCGTATCCGTCGTGGACGATGAGTTTGTATGCGTCGCGGTCGTTCTCACAGAGAGTGAAGACGGCGGGGGAGCCGGAACTTTCATCCACCGCATATACCGCGGTGAACGTCAGGCCGTCCGTCTCGTATCCTTTGGCGTGGCGCGCCGTAACGGAGATCTTACCTGCGGCGAATAAACCGGGATCGACGGCCACTTCGTATTCTTCGCCCAAATCGAGCGACCCGCGCATGAGATCGGTTATTTCGGAGAGGGAGGGCGTTTCATGATTCAGCGTAATATGCGCCGACCCGTGCTCTCCGCAGATATATTTCCTCTCAAACAGCTCAAACGCCTTTTCCGCTCTTTCAAAAGGACATCCGACGGATCGGCAACCGTGCTCCGCTGTCTTCATCACGGAAATCATCGCGGCGACCTCTTCGCCCGACCCGCCGTAGGCCCCGTCTTTGTTTCTTATCGAGAACGTCACAGCTTTATCGGTCGTCGACCCGACAGGCAGCGCGTCAAGATCGGCGGCGAGCGAGTCAAAAGAGGAATGATCGAAAGCGACGTCGTATTTTTCACGGTCGAGACCCATGGCGCTGCAGATCGCGTCCCCGAGGCCGGTCTCCGTCAAAGAGTCCGCCTCGATATGAACGCATCCGTGTCTTCCGCAGAGGTCGAGAGAGTCGAATTCTTCGACTTTCCTCGCCAGCATTTCGTCTTCGACGCCGTCACCGCATCCTATGGCGTGAGCGGAGGAGTAATTGTCGTTCCTTACCGCCAGGAGCGGAAGAGAATCGATCTTCGCCGGCTCCCCGACGGTCCGGGTATTGTTTATTTCAAATGAAATCGGGATAAGGGTTCCGTCTCCGTTCCGGATCTTTGAATACGCGGCCGCGAGATCCGCAAAACAGCCGTCCTCCAAGCGGAATTCGTAGACCGTGCGGTCAAGTCCGAGGGACTCGACGATACATGCGCCGATCTCGGACTCCTTCAGCGAATCCGGAGGCCCGAATACCGCGTGGAGCGCCGCTCCATGCACCTTGCAAACGTCCGCGTTACTCAGCGCCTCCGCCTTCTCGTAAAGCGGATCGACGGGCAACCCGTCGTCACCCTCATATTTCGGTATGAATCGGGCGAGGATCGTCGCAAACTGCTCCCTCGTGGCTTTGCCTCGCGGGTCAAGCAGAACCGCGTCGCCGGCCTTCACTCCGCCGATTATCCCCGCCGCCGTCGCCCAGGTAAGAGCGACATTCGCGTAGCTGTGCGTATCTCCGGCGTCGGGGAATTTCGTGAGATCGCCCTCCGCCGTCACGTCGTATCCCTTGAACTCCGCGTACCTGTAAAGCATCGCGGAGAGCTGTTCTCTCGTTATCTCACCGCCCGGGGAGAAGATCCCCTCGGAGATCCCGTTGACAATACCGCTCCCGTACGCCCAAATCACCGCGCCGGAGTAGTATTTTCCCGCCTTCACGTCGGAAAACACGTTTCTGAACTCAACCTCCGGTTTCCCCTCCATACGGTAAAGAACGGTGACCACCATACCTCTGGTCATGGAACCGGCGGGGTCGAATCTATTGCCTCCCACGCCGTCCATGAGGCCGTTGTCATAGGCGAAAAGGATCGAATCATAGCTCCACCTTTTCTCTTTCACGTCGGAAAAAGGAGACCCGTCTGCGGACAGGGCGGGCGAGACATGACAAGTTATGAGCAGCATGGCGATAATGAGAGAAAACAGCCTTTTCATGACGGGATCCTTTCGCTGATGGTTTTACGGTTTCATTCTAACAAATATCCTTGATAAAATCAAGGAAAAATAATTATTTATCGCGCCGCAAAAAAATGATTCAATCGCCGTTTTCTTATTGTCAATTTGCGGAAATTGTGCTACAATATTCGGAGGGACCGGCTCTGCCGCTCAGCGCAGATGCCCGGTCCCACGTAAAACAAGCGTTATTCATTCATATACACGGAGGAAACTCTATGGAAAGATTCAGCTTTGAGGCGCTGAGAGGTCTTCTGCAAAAGACGGGCAAGCTCACCGTCGCCGCGATCCGCGAACTGGTTTCCGGCTCGGGGGAGGGGCAGAGTGACGGGACCCTCACTGCCAGAGGCCGTCTCGCCCGCCTGTTCGACGCAGGTACGTTTACCGAGACCGGCGTTTTCGTCAGACGGCGTTCCGACGAATTCGACGTGTCTGATGCGGACGAATTCGAGGGGGTCATAACCGGCTGGGGAGCCGTGGACGGATGTCTCGTCTACGCCTTCGCCCAGGATCTGTCTCGTACCGACGGCGCGGTCAGCGAGGCCCACGCAAGAAAAATATGCGATATCTACCGCCTGGCGCTGGAAAACGGCGCTCCCGTGGTGGGATTCTTCGACAGCGACGGCGCTTACATTCCCGAGGGGGTCAAGGCGCTGGCGGGTTACGGAAAAATAATGAAAGCGTCCGCCGCGGCGTCCGGTATCATCCCGCAGATCGCCGTTGTCTCCGGCTACTGCACCGGTGCGGCCGCCGTGATCGCGTCGATGTTCGACCTGACCGTCGTAGCGGGAGAGGGAGGGATCATCTCCGTCAATCCCCCGTTTCTCGCCGAGGGAGCCGGGGAAGCGGAATTCGCTTCCGAGACCGGCGTCGCCGCCGTCGTTGCGGAAAACGACGCGGGATCGGTCGACACGGTCAGAGATATACTCACGGTCATTCCCGAAAATAACGAATCGCCTCTGCCCCTGGTCGATACCACCGACAGCCCGGAGAGGGCGACCGATCTCAGCTTCTTCCCGGCGGATCGCGACGTGAGAAAACTCACGGCGGAGATCGCGGACGACGGCAAAGTCCGGGAACTGTATTCCGGCTACGGCGCGGAGCTTGAAGCCGCAATGATATCCATTGGCGGAACTCCGGTCGGAGTTGTTGCACTGGGCGGAAAACTCACCGCCGCGGCGGCCCGCAAGGCGAAAAAAGCCATCTCGGTATTCGACAGTTTCGGGATGCCGATCCTCACCGTAGTCGACTCCGACGGAGTCGAGTGCTCCGGAACTGCGGAAAGGTCGTCTATCGCCGCGGAACTCGCCGGACTTGTCTCGGCGTACTGCGCCGCGTCGTCGCCTCTCGTCACGCTGATCGCGGGCGAGGCGTACGGTTCGGTTTTCACCGTCATGGGCTCGAAATCCGTCGGCGCCGACGCCGTCAT
Source organism: Clostridia bacterium (assembly GCA_017518025.1). Classification (GTDB taxonomy): domain Bacteria; phylum Bacillota; class Clostridia; order Oscillospirales; family CAG-272; genus RUG11130. The sequence goes on along the minus strand of JAFWWR010000280.1, from coordinate 6,188 downwards.
GGCTTTGGAGGGCGCAAAGATCGCCGCGATGAAGGCGTCCTCTGCCGTGGCGTTCCTTTATAACGACAAGATCTCCGCAGAGGTGACTCGCGAAGATCTCGAGACCTCCTGGGACGAGAACGTGGCGTCGCCCATCGAGGCGGCCGCCTCCGGCGAGATCGACGACGTGATCGCGCCCGACGAGGTCCGCGCACGCCTCTGTTCCGTCTTCAATATGCTCTCGCGCAAGAGCAGGTCCTGGAACAGCCGCAGGCATCCCAATATGCCGCTTTAACGGGAGGTGTCCCTGATGAATTATCTTACGCTTCTCGCCGACGCGGACATTTCGTCCGTTTTCGGCAACGGACTCTCCCTCGGGGAGAAAGGCGCGCTTTCCCTCAAAATGATCCTCATGGGCATGGGCACGGTCTTCGCCGTTCTGTTCATCATCTGGGGTGTCCTGACTGTTTTCAGACTGGTCATGGACGGCGTACACAAGAGCAAAAAGCAGCCCGCGTCCGGAGCGGTCGACGCTCCCGTCCCGTCGGGCGGAGATAAAACCGACGACGGCGCGCTCGTCGCCGCGATCACCGCGGCAGTCGCCGCCTATCGCGAGAGCGAAGCGGGCCCGTCCGGGAGGACCGTACCGTTCAGGGTCGTTTCCTTCAACAGAAGCGGCTCCGGCCCCTGGAAAAAAAGCGGCGAGTCAAACTGAAATAACGAAAGGAACTGTGACAGATGAAAAAGTATAACGTAAAAGTCAACGGAATATCCTACGAGGTCGAAGTTGAGGAGATCGGCTCCGCGCCGTCCGCGGCTCCGGCAGCCGACGTGAGAGCAGAGGCGCCCGCCGCCCCCGTCGAGGCGAAACCCGCCGCGGGAGGGAACACGGTGAACGCCCCCATGCCCGGAACGATCCTCAAAATGAACGTGAACGTGGGCGACAAGATAGAAAAAGACTCTCTCGTCTGCATCCTCGAAGCCATGAAGATGGAAAATGAAATTTTCGCCACCGCGGGCGGTACCGTCACCGCGATCAACGCGCCGAAGGGCGCCTCCGTCAACACCGGCGATCCTATCATCACTCTCGGCTGATTTGTCGACCGATCTTCAAAAATCTAAAGACAGGAGAACGGTACGTTGGAATTTGTAATTGATTTCTTCAGATCCACGGGAATATCGAAGCTGATCTCCGATCCGGTCCTGCTGGTCAAGACGCTCATAATGTACGTTTTGATAGGAGTACTGTTTTACCTTGCGATCAAAAAGCAGTTCGAACCTCTTCTTCTGCTTCCCATCGCGTTCGGTATGCTTCTCGCCAACCTTCCCGGCGCGAATCTTTTCCATATGGATTTCTTCCTCGGGCAGCATATGGACGTCAAGAACGTGATCCTGAACGGCTCTCTTCTCGACTACCTCTATCTCGGCGTCAAACTCGGTATCTACCCCTCGCTGATCTTCCTCGGCGTGGGAGCCATGACCGACTTCACGCCCCTTATCGCCAACCCTAAATCGCTCTTTCTCGGCGCGGCGGCACAGCTCGGCGTTTTCGTGGCGTTCACCGGCGCGATCTTCATCGGATTTACCGACAAAGCCGCGGCGTCCATCGGTATAATCGGCGGCGCGGACGGCCCCACGGCGATCCTCGTGACTAAAACGCTGGCGCCTGTTTTGCTCGGAGCCATCGCCATAGCGGCGTACAGCTATATGGCGCTGATCCCGATAATCCAGCCGCCGCTGATGAAACTGCTGACCACCAAAAAAGAGAGAGCCGTCGTGATGAAGACCCTCCGGCCCGTATCTAAGGTCGAAAAGGTCATTTTCCCCATCATCGTCACTCTCGTGGTCACGCTTATCGTGCCCAGCGCGGCTCCCCTTATCGGATTCCTCATGCTCGGCAATCTGTTCAACGTCTGCGGCGTCACCGACCGCCTGTCGAAGACCGCACAGAACGAACTCATCAACATAGTGACCATCTTCCTCGGCGTTTCCGTCGGCGCGACCGCCAGCGCGGATAACTTCCTCTCGCTGACCACCCTTTACATCATCGCACTCGGACTTTGCGCCTTCGCGATCTCCACCTGCGGCGGCCTGCTTTTCGGTAAACTGATGTACGTTCTGACAGGGGGGAAGATCAACCCGCTCATCGGCTCCGCCGGAGTATCCGCCGTCCCCATGGCGGCGAGAGTCTCCCAGGTGGTGGGTCAGAAGGAGAACCCCTCGAACTTCCTGCTCATGCACGCCATGGGCCCGAACGTTGCGGGAGTCATCGGCTCCGCCGTGGCGGCCGGAGTATTTCTGACGTTTTTCTCGTAACTTATCTGATCTAAGGAGTTATTGAATAAATGGCTAAAGTAAAAATAACGGAGACCGTGCTCCGCGACTCGCACCAGTCCCTTATCGCCACGAGAATGACCACCGATGATATGCTCCCCATCCTTGAGGAGATGGACAAGGTCGGCTATCATTCCCTCGAGGCGTGGGGCGGCGCCACGTTCGACGCGTGTATACGTTTTCTCAACGAGGATCCCTGGGACCGTCTGAGAAAGATACGTGACAAGGTGAAGAATACGAAACTGCAGATGCTTTTCCGCGGGCAGAATATACTCGGATACCGTCACTACGCCGACGACGTGGTGCGCTACTTCGTGCAGAAGTCAATTGCCAACGGTATCGATATAATCAGAATTTTCGACGCGCTGAACGACGCCCGGAATCTCAGATGCGCCATCGAGGCGACAAAAAAAGAAGGCGGACACGTTCAGGCGGCGATGAGCTACACCATCAGCCCCGTCCACTCGAACGAGGCGTTCACCGCTTACGCCAAGGAACTGGAGGAGATGGGCGCCGATTCCATCTGCATCAAGGACATGGCGGGTCTTCTCACGCCTTATAAGGCCTATGACCTCGTTAAAGCGCTCAAAGAGACCGTTTCGGTCCCGGTGCAGCTTCATACCCACTATACCACCGGACTCGCTTCCATGACCGCTCTGAAGGCCGTGGAGGCAGGCGCGGACGTGATCGACTGCGCCATCTCGCCCATGGCGATGGGAACGTCCCAGCCGCCAACAGAGCCCATGGTCGCCGCCCTTCAGGGGACGGAGTACGACACGGGACTGGATCTGAATCAGCTTAACAAGATCGCCCAGTATTTCACTCCTCTCAGAGAGAAATATCTGAAGAGCGGTCTGCTCGACCCGAAGGTGCTGAAGGTCGACGTGCGCGGCCTCCTTTACCAGGTCCCCGGCGGAATGCTCTCGAACCTCGTTTCCCAGCTCAAGCAGGCGGGGAAGAGCGACAAGCTGGACGAAGTCCTCGCCGAGGTACCGCGCGTCAGGAAAGACGCCGGATATCCGCCGCTCGTCACCCCCACGTCGCAGATCGTCGGAACTCAGGCGGTGCTCAACGTCATCTCCGGCGAGAGATACAAGATGGTCTCGAAGGAGTTCCGCGGTCTCGTCCGCGGCGAATACGGCAAAACTCCGGTGAAGATCACCGAAGAATTTACGAAACAGATCATCGGCGACGAGAAACCCATCGACTACCGTCCCGCCGATAAGATCGAGCCGGAGCTCGATCGGCTCCGCGGCGAGATCCTTCCGTACATGGAGCAGGACGAGGACGTTCTTACCTATGCGTTGTTCGACCGTGTGGCGCTGAAGTTCTTCGAGTACAGAAAAGCGAAGAAATATTCTTTGGACGGAGACCGGGGCGACCCGGAAAAAAAGGTCCACACCGTCTGAGAGACGCGATATGACTGTTATCATTGACAGGAGCGGCGGGAATGACCGCCGCTCCGGTATTTTAAGAAAGAGACTGCTGGCGAGCGGGATCCCGTGCGCCGTGATCGGGCAGGGAGAGATATCCTCCGTCGCGGAGAAAAAGTGCGCCGTCACGCTTGACGATCCTGGAAAACCCGACCCCGCGGGAGAAAACGTCCTTTTCTGCGACGGCGACGCGCTGGCGTCAGACGACCCTGCCGTCTCGGAAAGAGAGTTCGGCAGGATCTACGACAGGATCACCGAGTCGCTTGAACTCAGATTCGGCGTAAGATACGGTATGCACTACGGCGGCCTTTACGCGGAGGACGGCGACTCGTCTTTTGTGCTCGGGAAGCGCCTGCGGTTCACTCCCACGGAAAAGCTTGTGATCCGCCATCTCGTTTTCAACCCGAACGCGTTTCTCTCATCCCGGGAGATCGCGGCGTTCACTCTTTCCGATATCGGCGCGTCGTCGGTCAGAACGCACGCGGCAAATATCAACCGTAAGGCGAGGATATGCACCCGTTTTCCGCTGATCGTCGCCCGAAGGGGAAGCGGTTATATGTATGAAGACAAATAAAAAAGGGAGGATCGTCCGATCCTCCCGATTTTGTTATAATTCAGCGAACGCCGACTCCCCCCGGCTGTCGATCCCGACGAACAGCGGGAGATCGCGGACGCTCATCTCCTTGACCGATTCGCAGCCGAGCTCGTCGTAGGCGATCACTTTGACCGACTCGATCGATCTTGCGATAAGAGCTCCCGCTCCGCCCACGGCGCAGAGGTAAAGTCCTCCGCATCGCACTATCGCCTCGCGGACTTCCTCGCTCCTTGGCCCCTTGCCTATGGTGGCGGCGACGCCCAGCTCCATGAGCCGCGGCGTGTAGCGGTCCATCCGCGAGGACGTCGTCGGTCCGCAGGAGCCGACAGCCAGACCGTTTTTCGCAGGTGTCGGACCGGCGTAGTAGATCATCGCTCCTTTAAGCTCGAACGGAAGCGGATCCCCCGACTCAAGGGCGGCGAAAATCCGCTTGTGCGCCGCGTCCCGGGCGGTATAGATCTTCCCGGAGAGGGAGATGCGGTCTCCCGCGCGGACAAGACCCTTCCAGTCGTTTATTGACTCGGCGCGGAACGTCAGGTCACTCATTTTTGCCGATCTCCATCATTTTGTCGAATTCCTTCAGCAGTTCCGCGGAGGATTTCCGCAGATTTTCGATATATTTGTCGAAATCTTCCGGCAGGCCGCTCTCTTTCGTCTCTTTTTTTGGCTCCTGCCTGACTTCTTTGTTTATCTCCGCGGCCTTCCCGGGCGTGGGAACGCGTATCATCTCTCTGTCCCGACGGGTGGAGGCGGCGCGGGCGGTCTCCTCCGCGATTCGGATCCGTCTCTCTCTGCCCGGGGCTCGGGGCGCATCCTCTACCTTTTTCGTATCTTCTTCCTTCTTCGGCTCTTCTTCTTTTTCAGTTTCTTCTTCTTTTTTCGCTTCTTCTGCCTTCGCCGCTTTTTCCTCTGCCTCGATTCTTGCCATGTCAGCGGCGGCGAGCTTCTCTTCAAGCTCGGCGATCTGTTTTTTCAGCGATTCGATCTCCTCTTTGCTGTCCCACTCGGCCTCGGTGATCATTTTCGACAGCCCGCGGATGTATTCGGTCACGTCATCCTTGTTGTACCCGTTCACGGACGTCCTGAACTTCTTTTTGTTTATCTTTTCCATGGCGTTCCTCCGTCTGAACGACATAATAAAATCATTTTCTATATTCTATCACATTTTTTCGCCGAGGTCAACTGCCGCCGGCGAGGGGGACCTCTCCCGGGATCAGTCGCTGCGCGAGAATGATCTCGTCGCTCACCACCGTCGATTTTTCGCCTTCCGGAAACAGCAGGGAACACTCTACCGACACCCGGAGAATCACCGAAAACATCGTCTGGTTTATCCCCTCGCTGCGGAAAGAACTGTCCGTCTCACAGGAGATCATGTATCTCGCGTAGGTTTTCGCCGTCACACGCGGCCCTTTGCCCGATAAAAACTGGTTTCCGGTCAGCGAGCCAAGCGGAACGCGTGTTTTGATGACGCTTTGACCGTCGAGGATGTCGGCGAGCGTTTCCGTGAACGTCTCCCGAAGCGCGCTGAGCGCGGCCGCGTCGACTTTGTATCCTCCGCCGGGCGAGTCGACAATGATCTGATCGTCTACCCCTCCGAGGACCGATTCCGCCGCCCGGTCGACTGCGATACCCGCCGCCGTCTCCGCGGCGTAAAGGGCAGGAGTCTCGACCCTGCCGCTCAGAAGGACGTTGTACCACCTGATCGCCAAAAGGACCGTTATGAACAGTATTGCCGCGGCGGCGCGCCTCACCGCGGGACGGCGGAATATCCGCTTCAGATCCCGCCTGATTATCCCCGCGCGACGCTTCATCAAGTCACCTCCAAACCAAAAAAACTATGGACTTCC
>JAFWWR010000279.1 GCA_017518025.1 Clostridia bacterium | reverse complement strand
CCGCCCTGATCCGGCAGATTTGCCAGAGGATCGTCCGGGAAGTCCGGTCCGTCAAGAGTCAGCGACTCTCTGAGCTTCGCCAGCAGGTCGTCGTCTTCCTTTGCGGTCTCTTCTTTTATTTCTTCCGTTTCCGCAAACGGAGCCGGTTCTTCGATGATCTCTTCCGGGATCGCCTCTTCGATCTCCTCTACTGCCTCTTCTACGGCCCCTTCCGCTTCCTCGATCCCGTTCTCTGTCTCTGTCTCTATCTCTTCCGGCAGATCCTTCGTCAGATCTTCCACGAACTCAAAAGCTTCTTCTTCTTCTTCTTCCGGTTCGGGCTCCGTCACGGCCGGAGCTTCCTCCTCCGCGACCTCCTCCTCGTAGAAGACCTCGGCTATCTCTCCGGCGCCGTCGGGGACCTCTTCCGCCGCGACTTCCTCGTCTGCCGCTTCCTCGTCGGTTGTTTCCTCGTAAAAGACTTCCTCTACCGCCTCTTCCGGCTCCGCGATCTCCTGGGCGGCGGGCTCTTCGGCTTCGATCTCTTCCGGTACCTCTTCCGGCTCATCTTCTTTTACATCGAATTTCGCCGCCAGGCCCAGCAGAGTCTCCGCTGCCCCGGTCAGGGCGTCACGCGCCGCGGCGCCGTCCTCGGCGGACATGCCGGAACAGATCCTCCGGGCTTTGAGTTCCTCGATCTCGGAAAGAGCGGCGTCGAGCCGCCGCCTGAGGGCGTCGTTCTCCCTTCCGAGAGTCGCCACGCGATCCATCGCCCTCCCGATGAACAGGTCCACCTGTTCGGGGGAATACCCCCTGACTACCATTTTGAGCACCGGTCTTCTGAGTACGTTTTTTGCCATGGTGAACTCCTTTCCGAATAAAGAATCAGATGTACTTTTTGTATTCGACCCGGAGCTTGCCGCTCCTGGTCGTCCCGGTGACGGGTCCCGTCACGATCTTTCCGAATCCTTTGAGGGAGATCACGTCCCCCTCCTTTATCTGGCGGTCGGCTTTCAGCTCCGTCAGATAGTTCACGGAGCACCGTCCGCCTTCCACCGCCTCGCGGGCGTCGTTTCTTCCGAGATCCGCCACGGCGCCGATCACCGCGTCCAGCCGCAGGGACGCCGCGACGGCCGTCCCGGTTTCGTATTTCTTCTCGATCACGAAGTCCGCGGGAGTCTCCGTCTCCGTGACGGTCACCTTGTCGCTGCCGATCCGGTCGAGGTTTGCCGCAAGATAGGGAGCTATCTCCCGGGAGACGAACACCCGCGCGGAAAAGTCCCCTTCCGGGACGATGTCCCCGACGACGGAGCGGTCCACCCCCGCCGCAAGGATCGAGCCCATGTAATCGCGGTGGCCGAGCTGTCTGTACCCGCTCCCCTCGATCCTCAGGGCGGCGATGCCCGTGATCTCGTCTCCGCCGTAGTCGCCCATGACCCGGGCGAAGTATTCCTCCCTCTCCGGGGAGAACAGATCGCACCCCGGCAAGACCGGCGGCGCGTCCGACAGATCCGCCCATTCCGGGAAAAAAACCGCGGCACGCCTTTCGGCGCCGCGGCATCCTCCGAAGAAAAAGCATCTCAAGAGATGATCGGAGCCGAGACCTGCGACGGCGCGGAAAAACACCGCCTGCTCCGCAGGGGAAAGAAATCTGCCCGCCTCGAAGGAATTCGCGCTTCTTCCGGCGAGCTCCGCCGCGCGGGCGCTTATCAGACTAACAGTATCTTCAGCCATATCCCGATCAAATCCGACGTCCGACCCGCGTCACAAAAAGATGCGGATCAGTATTAACACCATAAACGTAAAGAAAAAGGGCATATCGAGAGGAAAGCCCTCAAACCAGCCGAACTTGTCGAACAGCACCCGTACGGGCGTGATGAAGATCTCCGTCGTCCCCACGAGAAAACGGACGAGGGCGCTGTCCTCGTTCACCGGCAGCCAGCTCACGATCGCGCGGCAAAACATGAGGATCTCGACGACAAGGAGGAGTACCCTCACGGTATTTTTCACTAAACTCAGTACATACAGAAGAGCCAAATCACTAATGCTCCTGAAACAGAGGACGCTCCGACGCCCTTTATATACGGTTTGTATAATACACGCGTCGGAGCGGTCCGATTGTCATTTTTTGTTATCAGATCAGAATTCCGGGAATACGTCGGATTCGGGAGCTTCTTCCGGCTCCGGTTCCGGATCCTTCTGACGGGCGACACGAAGCTGAGCGTCGCCGACGTCAACGTTGCTCGGTGTGATAACGTAGGCGTTGGACGCGATCTTCTTGATGGAGCCGTCTATGGAGTAGGCCACGCCGGACAAGAAGTCGATAAGGCGGCGAGCGGTCTCTTTGTTGGTGTTTTCGAGGTTAAGTACGACGGTACGCTTGTTGAGAAGATGATCAGCGATCTGAGTCACGGTGTCGAACTGCTGGGGCTTCACGACCTTCATCTCAAGCGCGGAGCCGGAACCGGAGAGACTGATGCCTCCCATAGGTCCGCCGATGGGGCCGGCGTTGCCCATGTTGCCGATATTGGTCTGATTCATACCACCCATTCCGGCGCCGGGATCGTCCTCGATATCTCCCCCGAAATCGTCGAAATTGTCGTAGTAATTGTCGTCAAAATCGTCTTTGTATCCGCCCGATCCTCCGGTAACGTTCTTGATCCTGTCCATAAGTCCCATAATAAAAGCCTCCGAAAATAAATTTATACTTTGGATTTAACGCATGGAAATCACGGGTAGACGCGACGCCCGAATATAGCGCTCCCCACTCTCACGAGGGTGGAGCCCTCCTCGATGGCTTCGACGAAACTGTCGCTCATACCCATGGATAAAATGGTATCACCTATATTATGCGATTTTTTTTGATAAATGTCAATAAAAATCGTATAAGTTTCTTGAAAATATTTTCTGTAATCGTCTTTTTTTTCGCAAACCGGCGCCATCGTCATGATCCCGCGCAGATTGAGAGAGGAAAATTTGCCGAATTCGTCGATGATCCCGGAGACGTCTTCCGGGAGGAATCCGCTTTTCGACTCCTCGCGGCCGATGTTTATCTCCATCAGAACGTCCTGGACGGTCCCCCGCGCTTTTGCCAGCCGGTCGATCTCTTCGGCGAGGCGGAGGGAGTCCACGGAGTGGATCAGGGTCGCGCTTCCCACCACGTATTTCGCCTTGTTGCGCTGGAGATGGCCGATGAACTGATAGTCCAGGACGGGGGCGAGCAGACCGTACTTGTCCCTGAACTCCTGCGGCTTGTTCTCTCCGGCGACGCGCAGCCCGAGAGAGGCGGCGAAGAGCACGTCCTCGGCGGGAACGGTCTTTGTGGCGCCGAGCAGCGTCACGTCGCCGCCGCCGCGCCGCGCGACGGCCTCGCCGATCATGGAGGTCACTCTCTTATAATTTTCGCTTATTTCGTATTCTCTCTCTGTCATGTTTTTCTCCCGTCAACTCTTCGGAGGATGGTACGTCATCCCCTCGCGGATCCCCGTGCCGCCTATTATGATGAGGTCGTTCTGCCCGAGCCATTCGGATGGGTCGTCTACCTCCTCGGAGGACACGTCGCGGCAGAGGTAGTTGCCGCCGTTCTCGCCGATGACCTCGATCCTGCGGAACTCCACCGTCACCTGATCCAGCACGAACACGCCCATCTTCCCGTCCTTCATCCTGACGGACGAGACAGGCACGCTGAACCCGGTCACCTCGTCGGTGACGATCCTCACGGACTGGAGGCGAGTGAAGTCGAATCCCTCCCGCACCTCGCCGCATTCGAGGATCACAAGGCCGTCGTCCCCGGAGGTGACGATGTTGTATACTTTCATGTCCAGAGGCACGTCCGCGTTGTTCTGCATGGTGACGCGCAGGGGCACCGACGGGGATCTCTCATAGCGGGCCTTCACCCGCCCGGCGTCCTCGGCGCTCATGGGACAGCAGAGGTACCACTTGAAGCTCGTGACGATCTTTCCCGCGTCCGCTCCCGCCGGGGGAGACGGCTCCGACTTGATCAGGTCGCGGAACGACGCCACGGTCAGGGTGTCGATCTTGTCGGCGGAGAATATCTCCTCATAGCCGTCGCACCGGGAATAGTAGTATCCCGACGCGGGCGCGGTCACGGTGCCGAGCAGGGTGCCGAGAGAGGCGCGCAGCTCTTCCTTCCGCGCCGTCAGCTCGGCGATCTTCACGTCGAAATCGGTGATCTCGCCGGTGATGACGCCGCGTTTTTTCATTTTCAGGAACAGGTCGGAGTACAGGGACGCCTCGCGCCCGAGATTGCCCGCTTCCGAGGCGCGGCGCATCTCGGTCACGGTGGTGAAGATGCTGTCGTCAAGGGATCCCGTGTCGCCGGTGACGACGGACACGGTCCTGCTGCTCTCCAGCATGGCGATCTGTCTGTCAATGGATGCGAGCTTCGACTGGACGTCGGGAGAGGAGACGGAATAGAGGTCCGCCACCTTTTCGGACGCCTTGACCTTTTCTCCGTCCTCAAGGGCGGAGGAGAGACTTCCGGCTTCCGCGCCGCCGGACCCGATGGGAGTCTCGGTCCGCATGACGTAGCCGTCGCAGGTCACCGTGTTTTCCAGAGTCGTGCGGCGGGCGAAGGTCATGTCCGCGTTCCGCCGGAACGCCGAGATGATGTGGTAACCGAAATATATGACCGTGCCGAGGGACAGCAGTGACACGGCTACCCAAAGAGCGACGCGCTTCAGATATTTTCTGTCGAATACCGGCTGCTTTTTCACGCCCGACACCTCTCTTTCCTTTGTTTTTGCGGGGTCGTCTTAACCCAGAGTTATCCTTTTCGCCCTGTACTTCTCCGCCGTGTCGGACTCCTGCCTGCGGCAGGTACAAAGCAGAGTCTGCAGCCCGAAGGAGTCGGAGGACAGGATCTTCAGCGCCTGCCCCAGCCTCACCTCGTCGAGCCGCGAGAAGCTCTCGTCGAAGACTACGGGGGGCAGATCTCCGCCGTTGCCCTCGAACAGCGCCTTGATGAGCGCCAACCTCAGCGAGAGATACGCCGCGTCGCCGGTGCCCGAGGACATGAAGTCCACCTCTCTCGTGCCGGCGTCGCCCGCGTCGTAGAACATCTCGAACTTCGGCGACACGGACAGCGAGCCGTACTTGCCGCCGGAGATGGAACTCATCATGGCGGACGCGTTTTCGGTGATCCTCGGCAGGATGCCCGAGCGGATGTTGTCGCCCGCCTTCTGCAGCGTTTCGTAAGCCGTGACGTAGGCGTCGTGGCATCTTTTGAGATTTTCGATGCGGGAGTTCAGCTCCTCGATCCTCTCCGCAGTCTCCGACGGGGACGCGGTAGTGGCTTTCAGCACCGCCAGGGTGCGCTCCAGCTCGTGCTCCTTCTTCTCCATTTCGTTGACGCTCAGGTGGCAGAACTGCCTCTTCCGCTCCGTCTCCTTTATTTCCGCGGCGTTCATTGCCTGCGCCCGTTCTCCCGCGGGAGTCGCAATGATCTCGGCGAATTTTCTGTCAAGCTCCGCCGGGTCGAGGTCGTCCTTTATCTCTTCCATCACGGAGAGCTTGCCCTTCAGCAGCGTCCGCTCTTCCTCAAGGGACGCGATCGCCTCGCGGCTCTTCTCGGATACGGTCTTCACCACCTGAAGCAGGTCTCTGTCGGAGGTTTCCGGGAACAGGGAGGCGTCGAGGCCCAGTTCCTCGCCCACCCGCTCGAGCTCCGCTCTGGATCCCACCGCCAGAGTCTGCGCGGCACGGAGAGCGTCCCCGGCTTTTTTGAATTCCTCCGCGGCCTGGCGGTATTCATTACGCTTTTCCACGGTTTTTCCGATGGCTTCTTCAAGATCGTCGAAGGACGTGGCGCCCCATTTTTCGATTATGGATCTGACGGTGATCCTCTGATTGCCCCGCACCGCGAATACGATGAAGGAGACGGCGATCACCGCCATGGAGGAGAGCCCCGTGATGAGGTAGTCGTATTTCTTTGATATGAACATCCACACGGCTGCGCCGACCCCCAGAAGTCCGAGCACCAGTATCGCGACGGCCAACCAGAGCGTCACTTTGGACCGGGCGTTGAGCTTTTCCGCTCTGTCCATCTCCAGATATGGCGTCTCCTCGAACTCGTCCTCCTCCTCGGGCAGCTCTCCCGCCTCT
>JAFWWR010000278.1 GCA_017518025.1 Clostridia bacterium | reverse complement strand
TTATCCGGGGAAGGGGACCACTACGCCCTCGCGGCGGTCGTTGGGCTCGCACAGGTGAACGGAGAGGGAACACTCCGTCGCCTTCTTCGAACACTCCAATACCTTGACCGTGACGCGGCGCCCCTTCATCCGTTCCGTCACGGGGAAGTAGTAGCAGTAACCCTCGTCCGAGGAACAAACGGAACACTCCCACGCCACGCAAGGATAGGACGGAGCGCGGTCGGGAGCGCCCTCGGGGATCCCGTTTATCTCCACTACCGCGTAAGCTCCCTCCTCGCCGTGCTCGCCGTGGACGGATACCGCGAGATATGATCCCTCGCGGACGTTCTTGTCCAGCGAGAACAAAGTTTTACGAATGCCGAAAACCGTTTTCTCCGCGAAATGAGGCAGCAGGACCAGCGCCTTCGGTTCGGTCAGAGGGATCTCCTCGCCGTCCTTCAGCGCGGCGATCCTATATATCCTGTCCGGCGCGTGTTTCGCGCGGAAATAGCGTATTTTGCCGCCAATGAGGTAGGTGGCGCGCATCTTTTTGCCCTTGACGGACACGATGTTGTGCACGTCGTTCACTACGACCTTCTGATCCCACTCCGTGAGGGTCTCGATCCCCTCGAGAGGGGCGGAGGCCCAGGAGCCGAGATCCCGGGAGAAGTCTCCCTCCTCGCTGATCCTCTGACGGAGCAGCTCGGGCGTTTCCTCGTCCGTTTCAAAGTATTCGATGATGATCTTGTCGGCGTCCGCCGGCGCGCCGAGATCCACGCGCAGGCACTCGCCGTCACGTCGCATGTATCCGCCGTAGAACACCTTTGTCCCGCCGTCGAAGAACGTGTCGTCCCGACCGTCGAAACAGTTTCTCGACTCGCAGCCGCGGAGCTTGTAGGTGTCCTGACCGAAGAACGCATCTCTCGCCGCCTTGACCTCCGGGATCGCCGTTTCACCCGAGCGCAGCAGGGAACGGTACTCGAGAGAATCGTTGTTCATGGCGAACAGGGCGGTCTCGTAGATGCGTTCCGCGTCGGAGAGTCCGCTTTCTCTCTCCCATCCGTCGACCCGGTCGATCCGGACGGGGTCCTTCACGGTCATATCGAATGAAGGGCCGTCGTATATCTTCTCATCGGGGTATGTTATCTCCCCGTTTTTTACTACTCCGATATCCCCGTCCGCGGCAATGATCCTGACCTCGCGCTTTCCGCCTTCGGGCCGCGGGATCCAGTTATACCGGCATCCCGTCAGCACGGGCTCGGCGACGGAGGCGTCCGTCACCTCGATGAGCGCGGCGCGGAACGGAGCGAGCCGTACCGCGGCGCACTCGCCGTAGTTTTTGACGCAGACGAATTCCTCGTAGGGATGGATCATCTTCACGACTACCCGGTCGCAGGACTGAAGTCCGATCTCCTCGTCCAGCTTCAGCGTCACGGTCCGGCTCTCCCAGGAATCGTTGCCCGTGACGATGAAGCGGCGCTTTCCGTCGCCTCGAGCCACGGCATTCGGGCCGTAGGATTCGGGCAGAAGCATCCCGTCGACGAGAATGTCTCTCCATTTTCTGTGGAGATTATATATCGCCGCCAGCTTTTCCTGTTCGTCGTCGCGCATGAGCCACGGGTTCCCGTAGATCTCCGGCGCGAGGATGAGACATCTTCCGAAGGCCTGATAGATCAGGTCGTCCTCGAAATAATCGATGCAGGAGGAAATGCAGACGCCGTGATCCTCCGCCAGACGGAGCAGTCCCGGCACGTTGCCGCGGCCGAAGATGAATTCTCTGTGATGTGGCGCGGGCTTCTCGTTGGCGATGTGGACGTCCACGTAGGTCTCGACACCCTCCCAGAGGAAGGTGGTGGCGTAGGGCTCGCCGATGCCGAGACGGAGCCGGTGGTTCAGCAGGATCAGATCGGGCGAATACTTGCGGCACTCCGTCAGAGTCTTGACGAACTCGCCCTGCTTTTCCTCACGGAGTCCGCTGCAGACGCCGTCGATCTTGAACTGGGCGAAGTGGAGGTCTCTGCAAAGGGACACCAGCAGCTCCCGCCGCGCCTCCGCTTCCTCGGGCGTGTCGCCGTAGCCGTCGGGGCCGCACCACACGCCGAGACGGATCCCGGCCTCCGCCGCCGCCTCAGCCACGGGCGCGTACCCCCGGGGATATTGTTTTATGAGTTTCGGGGAGCCGAGGGTCTCATAGGTCCCTCTCGATCCGTCCAGATTTCCCGCGTCCCAGGCGTAGATCTCGAGCTGCATCCCGTAGGTGTCGCGGAGCCACTTGAAATAATTGAGGTTCGCTATGGTCTGCGCCTCCGACGATCCCTCGTTGGTGCTGTTTATCCATGAAAAATACTGCGGGCGTGACGGAGTCTTCTCGTCGGCTCCCGCGCGCAGCTTGTCTTTTTGCTGATATTCCATCTGTCGTCCTCCCGAACGTTTTATTCCGGGGAAAAGTATACCATATCGCGCGGCGGAAAACAAGCGTGAAAATTGATTTATCCTTTTGATAATGAAGATTTCCCCCGTCCCGCCCCTCGGGAGCGGCGCCCGGGTCAGGTTGACTTGATCGCGCCGTTATGGTATACTGTTGCCGTACGGTCAAGCCGGTCCGGGCCGACGCGTCCGGAACGTCACTAATAAAAATGAAAGAGAGACTTCCTTATGAAAAGAATTATTTCCTTGCTCCTTGCCCTGATCGTCTTCGCGGCGCTCCTGCCTTCCGCAATGGGCGTCGGCGCGGAGGAGTCCGGTCTCCCGTTTTCAGACGTTAAGTCAGGCGACTGGTTTTATAAATCAGTGAAGTACGCCTACGATAATTCACTGATGACCGGAAAGTCCGCCACTGTTTTCGGACCGAAGGATAAGGTCACCCGGGCGGAGATCGTGACCGTCTTTTACAGAATGGCAAAGGGCTTCGGCGAGTGGCCCGAGAGGAATCTCCATTTCACCGACCTTTCTTCCTCGTCGGAAAAGTGGTACGCCCGCTACGTTGGCTGGGCGAAGGGCGAGGGACTCATCGACGGGTACGAGGACGGCTCCTTCCGTCCCGACGCCCCGGTGACCCGGCAGGAGCTTGCGAAGCTCATAGTCAGCTTTATCCGTTACCTCCGCGCAGACGCCTCCTCAGACGGAGCGGTCGGCTCCTTTACCGACGCGGACACCTTCCCCAAGTGGTCCCGCGACTACATAGAGGAACTGCGCAGCACCGGCCTGATGAAGGGCGACGAGAAGGGCAGATTCAATCCGAAGGCCACGGCGACCCGCGCGGAGACCGCCACGGTACTCACCCGCCTTTATCCCGCCGTGCTTGAGGCGACGGCGCCGAAGAAGCCGCTCATGGGGTGGAGCGCGTACTACGCGTACAATATGTATACCACCGAGGAAGGCGTGATCAGTCAGATGGACGCCGCTCTCGAGCGCGGCCTTGCCGACGCGGGGTATAAAACTTTCTCCCTGGACGACTGGTGGTACACCACGCGGGACGAAGAGACCGGCAGGATCATGATCAGGGAGGATATGTTCCCCCACGG
>JAFWWR010000277.1 GCA_017518025.1 Clostridia bacterium | reverse complement strand
GAAAATGAAAAAACCGCGCCTCAGCGGGACTCAGTTTTCGCCGTCAAACCCACGTTACGGGCCTGCGAGATGCGCCGCTTAAAAAAGGCGGTGAAATCGGGTGGTACCGCGCAGCGATGCGTCCTGATATTATCGGGACGCTTTTTGTTTTATTACGAAAAGAAGCAAATCATCGACGGCTCGCGCCGGAAAGGACGGAACATGAGAAAAGAACTGCCGAAAACCTACGATCCCTCCTCCTTCGAGGACCGGATCTACGCCATGTGGGAGAAAGACGGTCTCTTCAAGCCGAAAGACGACGACTCGAAGGGCAAATACTCCATCGTCATCCCCCCGCCGAACATCACGGGGCAGCTCCATATGGGTCACGCCCTGGACAACACCCTCCAGGACATCCTCACCCGCTATCAGCGGATGCTGGGCAAGTCCACCCTGTGGCTCCCCGGCACGGACCACGCGTCCATCGCCACCGAGGCGAAGATCGTGGAGGCCATGAGGAAAGAGGGACTGTCAAAGGACGACGTGGGTCGCGACGGATTCCTGAAGCGCGCCTGGGAGTGGAAGGCGAAATACGGCGGCAGGATCATCGAGCAGCTCAAGAAAATGGGCTCGTCCTGCGACTGGAGCCGCGAGAGGTTCACCCTTGACGAGGGATGCTCCGAGGCGGTGCTGGAGGTCTTCACCCGCCTGTATAACAAGGGTCTCATCTACCGGGGCGAGCGGATCATCAACTGGTGTCCTCACTGCCTCACGTCCATCTCCGACGCGGAGGTGGAGTACGAGGAGCAGCCGGGCCACTTCTGGCACCTGAGATACCCCTTCGAGGACGGCAGCGGCTATCTGGAGCTTGCGACCACCCGTCCCGAGACGCTGCTGGGAGACACCGCCGTGGCGGTGAATCCCTCCGACGAGAGATATACGGACGCCGTGGGCAAGATGCTGATACTGCCTCTTGTCGGCCGCCGCATCCCCGTTGTGGCTGACGAGTACGTGGAAAAAGACTTCGGTACCGGCGTGGTGAAGATCACCCCGGCGCACGACCCCAACGACTTTGAGGTTGGCCGCCGTCACGATCTGCCGGTAATCAACGTGATGACTCCCGACGCGAAGATATGCGACGACTACCCCGCCTACGCCGGTATGGACCGCTTCGAGGCGAGGAAAGCCGTCGTCCGGGACCTTGAGGCGGGCGGATTCCTGGTCCGGGTGGAGGACTACGTCCACAACGTGGGCACCTGCTACCGCTGCGGCACCACAGTTGAGCCGCGCGTGTCTCTCCAGTGGTTCGTGAAGATGGAATCCCTGGCGAAGCCGGCCATCGAGGCGGTCCGGGACGGCAGGATAAAGTTCGTCCCCGAGAGATTCTCGAAGAACTACTTCCACTGGATGGAGAACATCCGCGACTGGTGCATCTCCCGCCAGCTCTGGTGGGGCCACCGTATCCCGGCGTACTACTGCGACGCCTGCGGCGAGACGGTAGTGTCGAAGACGGCGCCGGACAAGTGCCCGAAGTGCGGCGGCGCTCTCCGCCAGGACCCCGACACGCTGGACACCTGGTTCAGCTCGGCTCTGTGGCCCTTCTCCACCATGGGATGGCCCCGCGATACGGAGGATCTGAAAAAATTCTTCCCCACGGACACCCTTGTGACCGGGTACGATATAATCACGTTCTGGGTATCGAGGATGATCTTCTCGTCGCTGGAGTACACCGGTGAGATCCCGTTCAGCACCGTGCTGATCCACGGTCTGGTCCGCGACGCCCAGGGACG
>JAFWWR010000276.1 GCA_017518025.1 Clostridia bacterium | reverse complement strand
GACCTGCGCCTCCTTGTACGAGCGGGCGAGATCCTTGATATTGTTGACCGCCGTCCCTATACCGATCGAGACCTTGACGAACGATTCGGAGGAGAGAGTGTCGGAAAGCGCGCGAGCTGTCTCTTCGATCTCCTTGATGTCCGTTCCGGGTCTGATCTCCTTGATGAGAACGATGTCCTGTTCGCCGACGCTGATGACGTAGTCCTTGTTCTTGTCGGGGAAGATCGTTCCGACGAGATCGAACGGGAGCGGGTCGGTCTTCGCGTGGAACTTGATAAGGAATACGACCCTCGTTTCCTCCGCGTTGAGATGAAGTTCCTTTGACTTTATATATATGTCGCTCGGGAGGATATTGTCGAGGATGATGTTCTTGATGAACGAGCTTTTGTCGTATTTCTCGTCGTAGAGATTCTTGATGTTCGACAGAGTTACGGAGAGAATGGACGCGATCTTTTCGGCGAGTTTGTCCTCTCCCTCTACGAAAACGATGTATTCCCACTTGGAACCTGAGCCGATGGGGCGGTAGGTGTAACCGGCGGACGTGACGGTGTCCGAAGTATAGGCGAGCTCGTCGCGGACGTCCTGCCTCAACTCGCCGATCTTGACGAGCTCCGAGCAGGCGATGACCGATCCGTTTTCGTCAAGGACGCCGATAACGCGGTCCACGGTATCCCTCATCTGATGGATGATACCCTGAAATAGACGGTTAGACATATTTTTCTCCTTTCGGGGAAAGAAAATTCGGTGGGATCAACTATCATTTTACATTATTTTTTGTGATTTTTCAATAGGTTTCGGCGTATTTTTTTATGTAAAGTGCAAAAAAACCGATCGTTTCGGGCAAAAAAAGGCGGGGGAACGCCCCCGCCGTGTCAGTCGTCAAACTCGTATGAAAGAACGGAAAGAACGGTGCCCGACGCCGTTTCGGTCCTGAGGATCCTGCTTCCGAGCGAGACGGGAACGAGACCCGCCTGTTCGGCGTATTTTGCCTCTTCCTCCGAAAAACCGCCCTCCGGGCCGATCACGACGGATACCGTCGACGGGTCCCTGCCGCGCAAAATGTCTTTGAGCGGAGTCGCCGCGCACTCCCAGCAGAAGAGCGGAAGGTCGGCTCCCGCCGCCTCTTCGACTGCTTTTTCAAACGTAAGCGCGGCGCAGACGGACGGGACGATCCCTCTGCCGCACTGTCCCGCCGCTTCGAGCGCGATCCGCTCGCGTCTTTTCTTTTTCTTTTCCGCATCGTGGGGGTCGGGTCTGCTGACGCAGCGCGAAGAGACGAACGGCGTTATCCCGTGCGCGCCGAGTTCGACCGCTTTCTGTATCACCGTGTCGAATTTGTCTCCTTTGACCTCCGCCTGAAAGACGGTCGCCCGGTACGGCGGTTCGCCCGCCGAAGGAGACGACGATAAGACTTCGACCGTGACGCCCCCCGCGAAATCGACGGCTGAGCACTCGTAATCCGTCCCCCGTCCGTCGCATAAAGTGAGCGCGTCCCCGCGCTTCATCCTCAGGGACAGGGAGACGTGGCGCGAATTCTCCTCGGAGAGCGTGATCCGGTCGCCGGGTTTAGGCGCGATCCCTTCGACGAAAAATCTCGGCATGGTTTTCCTCCTCATTCAGAAAAGGGCTGCTGCAATCGGATGCAGAATCGCCGTTCTTGCTCCGTGAGGCGTATTCAAATACGTCGAGGAGCAAAACGGCGATAGAAAAAGCACATAAAATGGGAAAATCTGAAAGATTTTCACCTTAAAGAGAAAACCACAGATTACAGTTCGCCAAAACGATTTTTGACAGTGCTTTTTCGATCTGCGCCGAATGAAGCGGCCCAGCGGTTAGCAAGTGAGCGGGCTTGTAAGCCGGGTTCTGTACGCGCTGGCGTGAATGCCGTCGTTCAAGACTGGAGATACCGAAAACGGAATTACCAGCGACGTTTCACGCACAAGGCGCGTGACTGCCATCTGTCTGCGGCGCGCGTTGCCGCGCGTCTTCGGGCTGAAAAGCCCGTGCCACCTGCGGATATGCCGGACCGGCACCGCGCCTGCCGTCGGAAAACGGGCGGCGCGACTCCGCATACGGTGTTGCTCCGGATAGGGTTTACATTTGCACGCAGTCGCCTGCCGTGCCGGTGAGCTTTTACCTCGCCTTTCCATCTGTACCGTCCGGCGGACGTGCCGCCGTCTTGGGTAGTCTATTTCTGTTGCACTTTCCCGGGAGTCGCCTCCGGCGGACGTTATCCGTTATCCTGTCCTGTGGAGCCCGGACTTTCCTCACGCCGGCGCCTTTCGACGTCCGGCGCGCGGCAGTCCCGCCCGCTCGGGTAAATTATATATTGCGGAGGCGTTTTTGTCAAGCAACGCGAAATTCACACAAAGTTGTTGTTTATTCCCGGGTTGTGAGTTATAATAAGAGAACAAATACAAAGGGACCCCGGAGACGGCCGATGAGCAGGAAAAAGAAGAACGGAAAAAAGAATATCGCCGCCGCGGCGGGACCGGCCCACGGGCGGATCGCGGAAGAGATCTCGCCTCCCGGCGGGACGGACGGGCCCGAAACGGGAGAGATCGCCGCAGAGCCGACCGTGACGGAGCCCGACACGGAGCCCGAAAAGGCGCCCGAAACGGAACAGGAACCGGAGCCGGAACTGGAGGACGACAGCTACGACGCGGTCCTCTCGCGCCTCACCGCGGCCGATATCAAAGACGGCGGATTTTCGTCTTCTCCCCGTAAAAAGGGAGGGGCCTTTTCGCTGATCCTTTATTTCGTTTTCATCGGCGTTTTCGCCGTCTCCGCGTTCCTTCTGGCAAAGAATATCTACGCCAAATACAGAGGCGGTCAGATCTACGACGAGATCGCGGATTTCTTTGAGGGCGGAGGAGAGGAACGTACGGCTTACAGGATCCCCGGGACGACGCTGACCCTCGCGGAACTGATCGAAAAAGGCGGCTCCCCGTCCGTCGCGGGAGGGGAGGAACTCGCCCGCATCCGCGCGTCGCTCGCCTCTCTTTCACAGACCAACCCCGACACCTACGGGTGGATAACGATACCCGGTACGGTCGTCAACTATCCCGTGGTCCGCGGAACGGACAACGACTGGTATCTCGACCACGCTTATACGGGCGACTCTCTGCCCGT
>JAFWWR010000275.1 GCA_017518025.1 Clostridia bacterium | reverse complement strand
GGCAACAGCTCCTACAGCAACGGAACGTGGACCGGAAAGAACAACACGCAGGACCTGAACTCCGACACAAATTCGGCGAAACGCACCGTCCTCAAAGGAAACGGCAAAGACAAGGTCACGGTAATGGTCTACCTCTGCGGACCGGACCTCGAATCCCAGTGCAGGATGGCGTCCTCGGACCTTGCCGAAATGGCGGCCGCCGATCTCGGCAAGAACGTGAACCTGATCGTCTACACGGGCGGATGCCGCCAGTGGAAGACCAAGGGTATCTCGAACACCACGCACCAGATCTACGCCATGGAGAACGGGAAACTCCGCCTGCTCAAGGACAACGCCGGCGGGAAGAAGACCATGACCGACCCCTCGACCCTTTCCGGATTCATCTCCTGGTGCGCCGACGAGTATCCCGCGAACAGGAACATCCTCATCATGTGGGACCACGGTGGGGGCTCGGTCTCCGGCTTCGGTTACGACGAGACGAGCTCAAGCTCGAAATCCATGACTCTCGCCTCCATCGCAAAGGCGCTGAAGAACGGCGGCGTGACCTTCGATATCATCGGATTTGACGCCTGCCTGATGGCGTCCGTGGAGACGGCGCTCACGCTGTCGCCCTACGCGGACTACCTGATCGCCAGCGAGGAAACGGAGCCCGGCATCGGCTGGAATCATACGCGCTGGCTGAACGAGCTCGGCAAGAATCCTGCGATCGATACGCCGACCCTCGGCAAGATCATCGCAGACGACTTTGTCGAGACCTGCGCTCAGAAGACCCCCGGACAGAAAACCACCCTTTCGGTGACGGATCTCGGCGATCTTGCCGCCGCGATCCCGGACAAGCTGACGGACTTTGCCGTCAGCACGTCGGAGAGCATCAGGGACGGCGGGTACGAGGAGGTCTCCAAGGCCCGCGGCAACACACGCGAATTCGGAGCGGAATGCAGGCTCGACCAGCTCGATCTGGTCCACCTTTCCCTGCTCCTTGACACAAAAGAAAGCCGCGCCCTGGCGGACGCGATCCTCGGAGCGGTGAAATACAACCGCGTGGGCGGCGGCGTCACGGACGCCTACGGTCTGGCGGCGTATTTCCCGTACCGTTCCGCCAATAAGGTGAACAACGCGGTCAACGAACTCGACGCCATGGGCTTTGACGACGAGTACACCGCGTGCGTCAAGACCTTCGCCTCGCTGGAGGTCTCCGGCCAGGCGGCGGGCGGCGGCAGCAACTCGCCCTTCGGCTCGCTTCTTGGCAGTCTCGGGGGCTCGTCTTCCTCCGGCAGCGTGACGGATATGATCGGCTCCCTCCTCGGCGGAGGCGGCGACTCGATCCTGGGTTCGCTTCTCGGCAGCTCCTCGGCCTTTGACGGCAAACTGTCCGAGGGAACGCTGATCGACACCGTCGAGGACGCGCAGCTTACGGCGTCCCTCGAATGGGTCAAGAAGGACGGGCAGTACGTCATCTCCATGTCCGACGCCGAGTGGGCAAAGGTCGCCGATTTGCAGCTCAACGTCTTCCTGGACGACGGCAAGGGATATATCGACCTGGGTCTCGACTCGATATTTGAATGGACGGAGGACGGCGATCTGATCGGCGCGTACGACAATATGTGGATCGCTATCAACAAACAGCCCGTGGCGTACTACTTCATCGACTGCACGACGGAGGACGGCGACACCGTGTTCCGCGGCCGCGTGCCGATCCTGCTCAACGGCGACCGGGCGGAGCTGCTGATAACCTACCGTGACGAAAGTCTCGAGGTCTCCGGAGTGCGGTATATCTACACGGACGGTGAGACGGACACTATCGCAAAAGCGACGGAACTGCAGAGCGGCGACGTGATCCAGCCCATCTGCGACCGCTATAGCTACGACGGGACTTATGAGGACACGTATATGCTGGGCGACGAGATCGTTTACCGCGGCGAAGGCAGCCTCAAAGTGACCGACGTCACTCTGAACCCCGCCGACGGGACTCCCATCGCGGCGTATATGTTCACGGACCGCTTCGCATACGAACACTGGAGCGAAAGAATACCGGACTGAACCGGTGACGTAAATAACGGCTTGGCCTCAAATGAGGTCAAGCCGTTTTGCTTTTTCTCACAAAGTCTGTAAACCCCAGTATCTATGCGGGTCTACGGACTTTTTGCGCGCTCGCGTGAATCAGCTTGAGATCGCTTAAACTCGTTTGCGTTGCACACCGGTTGCACACATTTTACTCCTTCATTTTCGGCGTTCCGCGAGTTTTTTTATTTTCCCATTGCACGCAAAAAGACGAAATCGCACATTTTTACTACTTAGATTTATGTAATTGTTTATATCAATTCAACACGATTCTCAAATAATAAGAATTATTCTCCCGATAATAGACCTTGTGGCAGAGTTGAAAAGACGATATAATAAAGATGCGGCCGTAAAACAAATTTACGAGGTGAATCAAAATGAAGTTAACCATAGGAGAAAACATACGCACATTAAGGCGAAAGCTGGATATGACGCAGGAAGAGTTTGCGGACAAGCTGTGCGTTTCGCTCAAAGTGGTAAGCCGTTGGGAGACCGGGGCGACCTATCCCCCTCTCGACGTCATACCCGCTATGAGCGAGCTGTTCGGCGTCACCGCCGACGAGCTTATCGGCGTTCCCAAGACCGAGGACGGCAAAGCGCCGGAATCCGTTCACGGGGAGCTTTGTGCGATTCGTAACGCCGGAGATATCAAAAGACTTGTCGAGTTATTGAGGATCGCGCATCGCGATTATCCGCGAGACCCCTGCATCCACGCGTGGCTGTGCAACGAGACAGACGATCTCAGAGAAAAACGGAAGCTGGCTTGCGAATTGCTTGATAATTGTTCCGATCCATACTACAGGTGGTCGGTGATGGATACCGTTGCTTCGGAAGAGGAAGATGAAGACCAGCTGAAAGATTTTCTGGATCGTTATTCCACGTACGACGATACGTCAAGATTCTATCTGTTGTGCCGTAGATACGAGGCGCGCGGCGAGCATTCAAAATATGAACTGCTGAAACAATGGCAGTTATATTCAAATCTTGTCGGTCCCGTTCTTTCATATCTTCGCCCTGACCGTTCAACGGATCATGACGTTAATAAGAGCATAAAGGCGTCCGAGATGAGATTGGGCATTATCAATCTGCTTTCCGAAAATACGAACAAGGACCTCGTCGTCGGAGACGGAGAACCGGATCTTTGGTTCCCGGAGCGGTGGGAGGCGGGTACAAGGTACTGCTGTTATCTTTCCGGCAGCGGCAGGACCGAGGAAGCGTTGAAGGTACTTGAAAACCTTACCGATCTCGCCGAAAAGTTTATGAGTCTCCCCGAGGGGACTGAACTTGGATTCAGGACTTTTTCTCTGACGTCTCTTTCGGGAAAGCTTATGATCGATTATTCGCACGTTCAGGGACATACGGAAAAGCATATCAGGTATTACTGCCGACTGCTGCCTGAAGAAATCGACCCGACCGAAGAAAGCTTGGTTTCATTCTGCCCGAACTATGATTTCTATCAGTTGACGGCGGACTGCGGCTGGGAGTGGTTCGACCCGATAAGGAACACCGACCGTTTCAAAGCCTGCCTCGAACGGCTGAAAAAGTTTGAGAAAGCCGTCCCGTTCGACGAGGGCTGAGATTGAACGGTGCGGATTTTATGATTAAAAAAGCCATTAAAAACACGCGGCGGGAAGGGACTGTAGCATTCGTTTTGCTACAGCCCCTTGCTTTTCACGGATCATTCTCCGATGATCATGATCTGGACAGTCCGCGTTCTTCCCCGGGTCTGGTCCCAGTCGATGAAGTGGACTCTGCCGAACTCGCCGAGATCGGCGACTCCGTCGTCGACGACCACGGTGACAGACCGCCCGATGATGGACGAGCGCAGGTGCGCGTCCGTGTTGTGACAGCCGAAATTGTCCTCGCCGTGCTCCTCGGCGAAGTCAAGGGCCTTCTGCCCCGGATGGAGGTACATTCCCTCGTATCTGCAGGTGGGGATCCATTCCTCGAACACATTCACAAGATCCTGCTGGAGCGTTTCGAGCCCCGTCATGGACTTGTCGAAGGCGCACTCCTGCGTTATGACGGAACAGGTGGTGTGGTGGGAATAAACGACGACGATGCCGTCCCTGATCTTCGACTCTGCGACGGCTTCCTTCACCTGATCGGTAATATCGTGGAAGCTCACTGCGCGGTGGTTCGATTCGACTTTAAAAGATTTTTTGAATACCATCTTTTCCTCTCCTTTTTCAGATCTTTTTCAGATCGTCCGCGGCTTTTCTCGTGGCGGCTATCATCTCGTCGATCATGGCGATGGGGTCCCCGGCGTTCATTATGCCGGATGCGGCGCCCGCCGCCTCGCTGCCCGCCATGATGAAATCGTAGACCTGTTTGCCGTTCGTGATTCCCGCCGCCTGCTCCACGAGGATGTCGGGGTAGATCTCCTTGATGACTCTGATGGAGTCCTTGACGTAATCCATGGGCGAGACGCCGTTGCCGCCGCCGATGATCGCCGAGGGCTCGGGATTTATGATATCCGGATGGAGCTGGGCGATGGCCTTCGCCTCCTCCAGCGTGTCGGCGCAGGCGAAAACGAGGAAGTCGAGCTCCCGCGCCCGGTCGATGGTCTT
>JAFWWR010000274.1 GCA_017518025.1 Clostridia bacterium | reverse complement strand
GGCGGAGCTGGGGCGCATTTTCGGTTCGATCCGCTCCTTTGCGGGATCGGATGAGGCGCGGGAACTGCCGCATATACTGGGGCTCCACCTGGAGGGACCGTTCATCTCCCCCGGGCAGGCGGGAGCCCAGGACCCGAAATATATCGCAAAACCGGATCCCGCCGCGTGGCGGCGGATCGCGGAAGCGGCGGAGGGCATGATCCGCATTTGGACGGTGGCTCCGGAACTCCCCGGCGCCTGCGACATGTGCCGTGAGCTGCGGGGCGGGGGGATCGTCTTCTCCGCGGGCCACAGCGACGCCGCCTACGACGACGCGGAACGCGCCGTCGCCGCCGGATACACCATGGCGACCCATCTTTTCAGCAGCATGTCCACCATCGTCCGGAAAAACGGGTACCGGGTGCCGGGCCTTATCGAATCGGCGATGGTGCTCGACGAGCTGTGCTGCGAGGTGATCGCGGACGGCAAGCATCTGCCGGCGCCGTTGCTGAAGCTGATCTATAAGACGAAAGGGCCGGACCGGATCGTCCTCGTCACCGACGCCATGCGGGGCGCTGGAATGCCCGACGGCGACTATATCCTCGGGAGCCGGGCACAGGGACAGCTCGTGAGCGTGTTCGACGGGATCGCCCACATGCCGGACGGCGTGTCCTTCGCCGGAAGCGTGGCGACGGCGGACCGGCTGGTCCGCGTGATGGTGAAGGAGGCGGGCGTGCCGCTCCACGAGGCGGTGAGGATGATAACGAAAAACCCCGCCCGTGAGATCGGCGAGGCGAAAAAAGGCGAGATCGCGCCGGGGTTCGACGCGGATCTGGTGCTGTTCGACGGGGATATCAACGTGAAGTCCGTCTTCATCTCCGGCAGGAGAGTCGTGTGACGGAAGAACGGTTTTCCTTCACCTTTGAGACGGATCTGGGGCCGTTCACCGCCGTGTCTGACGGACGGTTTCTGAAAGAGCTGCGGTACGGACGCGGCGGCGCCACGGAGACGGAGGATGAAGCGCTCCTCGCGGTCGCCCGGCAGGTGAGAGAGTATATTTCCGGCGTACGGCGGGAATTCGACGTTCCCGTCGCGCCCGAGGGGACGGAGTTCATGAAAAAGGTGTGGCGCGTTCTGCGCCGCATCCCCTACGGCGAGGTCCTGACCTACGGCGAGGTGGCGGAGGCGGCGGGATCGCCCCGGGGCGCCCGGGCGGTCGGCGGCGCGGTGGGGCGCAATCCGTTGATCATTGTTGTGCCATGCCACAGAGTCGTGGCGAAGGACGGTCTCGGCGGCTTCTCCGGCGAAGGCGGCCTTGAACTCAAACGAAAATTGCTCGAAATCGAGAAAAATGCAGGGGACTTTTGAAAAAGTCCCCTGCACCCGCAAACGGGAAAACGACGTTCTTCAATCTTATTTCAATGTAGGGGCTTACAATAGATTCCGGTGCTGACAGACAACGCCGTGAAGTATTGCGACGATCAGCTTTACCGTCGGGTTATGAAACAGCAAATATAATCATGAAATACCGCTCCCGGAGGTCGAAAATGAAAATACTGCTTGCAGAAGATGAAAAAAGAATGAACCGGGCATTGTGCGAGATCATGCGCCAGGAAGGGTATGAAGTGACCGCCGTGGACAACGGTGAGAACGCGCTTTACGAGATAGAAAGCGGCGTTTACGATCTTGTCGTACTCGACGTTATGATGCCCGGAATGAACGGTTACGCCGTCGCAAAAAAGGCGCGTGCGTCCGGCATTCGCACACCGATATTGATGCTGACGGCAAAAAGCGAACTCGACGACAAGGTCGAGGGGCTTGACAGCGGCGCGGACGATTATCTGACCAAGCCGTTTATGACGAAAGAATTGCTTGCCCGATTGCGTGCGCTCGGACGGCGAAATCTGCCGACGAACGACGGAAGTCTGAGTTTTGAAGACCTGACGCTCGACGTGAAAAACGCCGTCTTGAAATGTGCAAACGGGCAGAGCGTGCGGCTCGGCGAGAAGGAACTGCGGATCCTCGAATATCTGATCGCCAATCAGGGACAGGTGCTCTCGCGTGAGCAGATCGCTCTTAAGGTCTGGGGCTATGAAAGCGATTCGGAATATAACAACGTTGAAGTATATATGTCCTTTGCGCGAAAGAAGCTCGCCTACGTGGAATCAAGATGCGAGATCAAGGCTCTGCGCGGGATCGGATACGAATTGAGGTGTAAGGATGTTCAATAAAACAAGAAGAAAAATCGTATTCACCGTCGTATTCTCGCTTCTCGTGCTGATGCTTGTAACTCTTACGACGATATACGTTTCAAACCGTATCGCACTCGACCGCGAAAGCCGCGAAATGCTTTCGATGTACGCCGAAAGATTTTCGCTCGAAAGCCAGTCGCTTCCTCCGGAAGCAGGACAAAGGCCGGACGACGCGCCCGAAAACAGACCCGGCGATATGAACGGACCGCCCGAAGGACCGGACGACGGCCCCGGTCGAAATGAACCGGAGTTCCGGCTTTCGACCTTCTACTCCGTTGCCTATTCCAAAGACGGCGAGGTGCTTGCAGTCAACAGCGGTCAAAGCGGCCTGCAGACCGAGGAATCT
>JAFWWR010000273.1 GCA_017518025.1 Clostridia bacterium | reverse complement strand
CGCCGTCTCGTCAATGGCGGCCTTCATTGATCCGGTCACCGTGTCGGCGTACATTATGACCTTTCCGTTGACGTTTCTCGCCGCGCGGCCTATCATCTGGATCAGCGAGGTCTCGCTTCTGAGGAAACCCTCCTTGTCCGCGTCGAGTATGGCGACCAGCGTCACCTCCGGCAGATCTATGCCCTCGCGGAGCAGGTTTATTCCCACGATGACGTCGTACACGCCGAGGCGCAGATCGCGCAGCAGCTCCACCCGCTCCATGGTCTCCACGTTGTGGTGGATGTATTTCACGTTCACTCCGTGAGTGCCGAGATAGTCCGACAGATCCTCCGCCATTTTCTTCGTCAGCGTGGTGACGATGACGCGCTCGCCCCGTTCCGTGCGCTCATGTATCTCGCCGATTAGATCGTCGATCTGAGTCTCCACGGGCCTCACCTCGATCTCCGGATCCAGCAGCCCCGTGGGACGGATGATCTGCTCCACCACCTGATCGGCGCGGTCAAGCTCGAACTCGGCGGGAGTGGCGGAAACGCACACCACCTGACCGATCTTCGACTCGAACTCGTCGAAGAACAGAGGTCTGTTGTCGTAGGCGGAGGGCAGACGGAACCCGAACTCCACCAGATTTTTCTTTCTCGCCCTGTCGCCGCCGCTCATGCCTCTCACCTGGGGAATGGTTGCGTGGCTCTCGTCGATGAAAAGCACGAAATCGTCGGGGAAGTAGTCAAGCAGGGTATAGGGAGTCGAGCCCGGTTCCCGCCCGGCGAAAACGCGGGAGTAATTCTCGATGCCGGAGCAGTATCCGATCTCCCGGATCATCTCCATATCGTATCTCGTCCGCTCCTCGAGGCGCTGGGCCTCGAGCAGCTTGTTCTGGGAGCGGAAATACTCCACCCGTTCCTCAAGCTCCACTTCTATGCGGCGGAGCGCCGCTTCTTTTGAGTCATGGTCGATGACGTAGTGGGTGGCGGGGTAGATGGGGACGTAATTCAGGTCCTGCAGCACCGCCCCTGTCAGCGGATGGATAGCCGAGATCCTGTCGATCTCGTCGCCGAAGAACTCGATCCTCAGCGCCCGCTCCGTGTACCCGGCGGGGTACACCTCAAGCACGTCGCCCCGCATACGGAAGTTGTCGCGGACGAAGTTCATGTCGTTCCGGTCGTACTTCACGTCGATGAGCCGCATGGCGAGCTCGTCCCGGGACATCTCCATGCCCACCCGGAGGCCGATCACCTGACGGCGGTATTCCTCCGGCGGACCGAGGGAATAGATGCACGACACGCTGGACACGATTATCACGTCCCGCCGCTCGAACAGAGCGGAGGTGGCGCTGTGGCGGAGCTTGTCGATCTCGTCGTTGATGAGGGCGTCCTTTTCGATATAGATATCCTTGCCCGGGATGTACGCCTCGGGCTGGTAGTAGTCGTAATAGGAAACAAAATATTCCACCGCGTTGTTCGGGAAAAATTCCCGGAATTCGGTGCAGAGCTGCGCCGCAAGGGTCTTGTTGTGCGCCAGCACCAGCGTCGGTCTGTTCACCCTGGCGATCACGTTTGCCATGGTGAAGGTCTTTCCCGAGCCGGTGACTCCGAGGAGCACCTGCTCCTTCAGTCCCGCCTCGAGACCGCGCGCGAGCCGGTCTATCGCCTCCGGCTGGTCGCCGGTTGGGACGTAGGGCGCGACGAGCTCAAATCTGTCCATCTTGCGGGCGCCTCCTTACGTAAACTTTAACAATGCTATTATACCAAACAACGCTCGCTTTCGCAAGACGGAGCAGTAAAATCGGCATACGCAAAATAACATCCCGGAAAGACGAAAAAGTGCGCCTTGTTATGCATTTGCATAACATAAAGGGGCTGTCTCATTCAGATGCAGAATCGTCGTTCTTTGCCCCGTGTGGCGTACCGGGGTACGTCGAGGGGCAAAAACGACGATAGAAAAAGCACATCAAAATGGAAAAATCCGCAGGATTTTCACCTCATAAAGGTGAAACCGGCGGATTTTCGTTTTACTTGGTTAAAATAAAGCCGTGCTTTTTCGGTCTGCGCTGAATGAGGCGGCCCATCAGACTCCGCAGGTACCCACCGTTCTCGGGAAGGGGAGCACGTCGCGGATGTTCGACACACCGGTGAGGTACATGATGCACCTCTCGAATCCGAGGCCGAATCCCGCGTGTCTCGCTGAGCCGTATTTCCTCAGATCGAGGTAGAAGTCGTAGGACTCGCGGTCGAGTCCCAGCTCGTCCATCCGGGCGGTGAGCTTTGTGAGATCGTCCTCGCGCTGGGAGCCGCCGATGATCTCGCCGATGCCGGGGACCAGGCAGTCCATGGCTGCGACGGTCTTCCCGTCGTCGTTCAGCTTCATGTAGAACGCCTTGATCTCCTTCGGATAATCGGTGACGAACACGGGTCTCTTGAACACCTGCTCCGTGAGGAATCTCTCGTGCTCCGTCTGCAGATCGGTGCCCCAGGACACCTTGTACTCGAACTTGTCGTTGTTCTCCTCCAGGATCTTCACCGCGTCGGTGT
>JAFWWR010000272.1 GCA_017518025.1 Clostridia bacterium | reverse complement strand
TATAAGGAAACGAAGTTCGACGTGCTGGACTCCATACGGGACATCAGGGTCGGCAACGACCGGCTTCCGGTGACCGTCTCCATGGGCATCGCGTCGGTGCGCGGCGAGTTCGCCGAGAAGGACAAGGCGGCGAGAGCCGCTCTCGACATGGCGCTCGGGCGCGGCGGCGACCAGGTGGTGGTGAGGTCGGACGAGACCACCGAATTCTTCGGGGGACGGACCAAGGCGTCCCAGCGGAGGAGCGGAGTCAAGTCGCGAGTGGTGTCAAACGAGTTGCTCATGCACATTTCCCGGTCCTCCGGCGTGTTCATCATGGGACACAAGTACCCGGACTACGACTCCGTGGGCGCCTGCGTGGGGCTCTCCCGCGTGGCTGAGTTCTGCGGAGTGGACGTGCACATCGTCGCCGACCCGAAAGACCCGAACGTGGCCCTCAGCAGGACCCTCTACGACGGCGATCCCGAGGTCACCGACGAGCTGTTCATCACCCCCGAGGCGGCTCTCGATTCCGTGAGGACCGACTCCTTTGTCATCATGACCGACGTGAACAACATCGATATTTCCGAGTGTCCGGAGCTCATCGGCGTCTGTGGCGGCTACGCCGTCATCGACCACCACAGAAAGCACGCGGAGTTCTCCCGCCGTCCCGATATCGAATACATCGAGACCAAGGCGTCCAGCGCCTGCGAGCTGGTGGCGGAAATGATGGAGCAGGTGCTCCCCGCCGGGTTCGTGGGTACCGGAGAGGCCAATCTGATGCTGGCGGGCATCATTCTCGACACCAAGAAATTCACCCGCTCCACCGGAGCGAGGACCTACGGCGCGGCGCTCTATCTCCACGATAACGGCGCCACCCCCGAGGCGGTCCAGGAACTGTTCAAATCGGGCCTCGACAGCTTCGTGAAGGAAGCGAAGTTCCGCTCGGGAGTCAGAGTTTACAGACAGTGCACCGCCATCACCGTCTGCGAGACGGACGGCGAGGGCGGCACCGCGGACAAGGTGCTGGCTTCCACCGTGGCGGACAACCTCATCAGCGTCCGCGGGATCAAGGCGGCGTTCGCCATCGTGCGGCTCGGCGACGTGATCCACATTTCCGCCCGGTCCGCAGGAGACGTGAACGTGCAGCTGATCCTCGAGAAGCTGGAGGGCGGCGGCCACTTCGACACCGCGGGAACACAGCTCAGGGGATGCACCGCGGAGGAGGCGGAGACCCGCCTCAAGGCGGCCATTGACGACTACTTCGACAACGAAGCGTAAAGAAACCGAAATAATCAGCCGCCCCCGGCGGCGGAAACGGAGAGATGATATGAAGGTCGTACTTTTACAGGACGTGAAGGGCAAGGGCAAGAAGGACGATATCGTCAACGTGTCCGACGGATACGCGCGCAACTTTCTCTTTCCCAAGGGGCTCGCCGCGGAGGCGTCGGGCGCCGTGCTCAACGAGATAAAGAACAGAGAGGCGTCGAAAGCCCACAAGGCCGCGCTGGAGCTGCAGGCGGCGAAAGAGACCGCGGAAAAGCTGGAGGGCGTCACCGTGAAATTCAAGCTGAAGGCCGGAGACAACGGGGGCGACTCGAAGAAGCTCTACGGCTCCGTGACGGCCAAGGACATCGCGGACGAGCTGGAAAAGCAGTGCGGGATCGTCATAGACAAGAGAAAGATCAACCTCGGGGAGCCCATCAGACAGTTCGGCACCCACGAGGTACCGGTAAAACTTCACACCTCCGTCTCGGGCACGGTCAACGTGATAGTCACCGAGGCGTGACGGGCCCGGGGTGACGCCGGAGGACAGTTTCATCATCACATGCCGCCCGGAGGCGGCGGAACGGAGATCGCAATGAACGAAGAACTTCAAAGGAGGATGCCTTTCTCTCTCGAGGCGGAGCAGTCCGTCCTGGCTTCGATAATGATAGACCCCACGTGCATGGACAAGGTCTCGATGATAGTCAAAAGCGAGGACTTTTACGTGGACGCCCACGCGGAGATTTTCAGGATCATGCTGAGCATGTACCTGAAGAGCAGGAACATCGACGTGGTGACGCTCCTGTCGGAGCTGAAAAACAACGACGTTTACGACGAGGAGAGCGGCCGCGAGTACCTGAAACTCATCGCCGACGTGGTCCCCACCGCGTCCAACGCCGAGGATTACGCCAAGATCGTGAAGAACAAGGCGATACTGCGCCGTCTTATCAAGGCGGGCGAGGAGATCGCCGAGGACGCGTACACGGAGACCGACGACGCGGACCTTCTGCTGGAGAACGCCGAGGAGAAGATCTACTCCATCGCCGACGACAGAGAGAACAAATCCTTCGTACCCATAAGGAATCTGATGGCCACGGTCCAGCAGCAGATCAAGGAGAGAAAGATCAATCCCGACGTGAACATCGGCACGCCCACGGGCTTCCCGGCTCTCGACAACGTCATCGTGGGTCTGTCGGGGAGCGACCTGATACTGGTGGGCGCCCGTCCCGGCATGGGCAAGACCGCCTTCGCCATGAATCTGGCCACC
>JAFWWR010000271.1 GCA_017518025.1 Clostridia bacterium | reverse complement strand
TAAAAGGGATTTCTGCTGGTGGTGGCTGCGGTCGCCCGGCTACGATTCTTACATCGCTGCACTTGTCAACAATGGCGGCTCCGTCAGTGACTACGGTTACAGTGTCAACTACGGTATTGGCGCCGTCCGTCCCGCTATGTGGATCAAGCTTGACTGATTCTACCTCGCATCAAAAAACCGGCCTCGCGGCCGGTTTTTCATATCAAATCAATCTCACGCGTCCTCGAAGACGATCTCCGCCTCGGCGTTGACCTGCCCGTCGTCGCGAACCGTGCGGACGTAATACGTTTCGTCCGCCACCCCCCGGTACACCTTCAGCGCGCACCCCACGGGCGCCTCGTGCACGAAATTTATCCCCATGGACACGGCGCGGCGCCCGTGCATGTCCGACGCCCATCCGCACATCAGATCCGGATACCGCGTGTTGTTCATGTGGCCGTTCACGTCCGCGTCGGCGTACTCCACGGTGCGCTCGCCCGCGAGCGTCATCGCCACCCCTTCGGGTATCCTCAGCCGTGCCGGAACGTCAAGCTCCAGCTCTCCGTCCGCTTCGTAACCGAAATCGAATTCGCTCACCCGGTGGAGCCGGTGATCGTCGATCCCTATCAGCGCCCAGGTCCCCGCCGCCTCCGCCGCGATGACCCCGTCCCGCAGGATGCGGTAGCATCTGTTGAACGTCACGCCCCGGGACTCCGTGACCCAGGTCTCCGAGACGATCTCGTCGTGGGAGCGCAGGGCGGAGTACACACTGAGCCGGATCCGGCTCAAGACGAAGGACAGACCCCGCCCGATGAGTTCGTCGTAGGTGGGCGGATGGCCCTCCATCTGCCTGTTGGCGGTGTCCTGCATGTACCGCAGGATCGCCGACGGGGTGACCGTGTTGTTCAGGTCCGTGTCGGTCGCGAGCAGTTTATATCGTTCGGTCCATTTCATATGAAATACGCCTTTCCGACAGAACGGGAATCCCGCAGATGCGGGATCCCCGATGTCTTATTCTGAGTAACGGTATTTTACAGGGTTCCCGCGGAGCCGAGCACGTGCTCGATCTTGTGCAGGACCATCTTCTTGACCTCTTCGCGTGCCACGGAGAGATATCCTCTCGGGTCGAAGATCTCCGGGCTCTCCTTCAGGACGCGGCGGATGCCGGCAGTCATGGCGAGACGGATGTCGGAGTCTATGTTGATCTTGCAGACCGCGAGGCGAGCCGCCTGGCGGAGCATTTCCTCGGGAACGCCCTGAGCGCCGGCAAGGTTGCCGCCGCAGGCGTTGATCTCTTCCACCAGCTCCGGCACGACGGAGGAAGCGCCGTGGAGAACGATCGGGAATCCCGGAAGGATCTCCATGATCCTCTCAAGGATGTCGAAGCGGAGGCGCGGCTCTGTGCCGGGTTTGAACTTGTACGCGCCGTGGCTGGTGCCGATGGCGATGGCGAGAGAGTCGACTCCTGTGCGGGAGACGAATTCCTCCACCTCCTCGGGGCGGGTGTAGGAGGAGTCCTCCGCGGATACCTTCACCTCGTCATCGACGCCGGCGAGTCTGCCGAGCTCGCCTTCCACCACGACTCCCTTGTCGTGGGCGTACTCGAC
>JAFWWR010000270.1 GCA_017518025.1 Clostridia bacterium | reverse complement strand
CGGGTCGTCCGACACCTCCACCCGGACCGTGGCGCGGCCCTTGTCCGGCGCATAGGCGTAATTCGCGATATTGACGAAGATCTCCTCCACGGCGAGGTCCATCTGCATCTGCGCCTTGGGGGAGCAGTCGCAGATCTCGAGTCGCCCGTTGACGAAGTTTATGACCTCGTCGAGATTGTCCGTCACCGCCTCAATATTCAGCTCGTCGGGATCGCACCCCGCCGCGGAGACGGCGCCGAGGTCGAGATCGTCCACTCTTCCGAGAAGCTCGACGAGACGGCTGCGCCACAGGTCCGCGGTAGCGTTTTCCTTCTCTGCGTCGTCACTCGAATGGCGAGCGGACCAGTCGAGCAGATAGGGGTACGCCAGGCACCTGATCTTCTCCTCCACCGCTTTTATGACGGCCTCGTCGTCCGTTTCAAAGTAAGCGGCGAGAGTCCTGTGCCAGAACTCACGGGCCACTGTCGCGTCGTACCCTTGGAAATCCAGAACGATCCCGGGGTCGTACTCGGAATAGCCCACGTAGGCGTTATACATATAAAGGAATTCGAAGATGGGATCGCCCACGGAAAGGGTGTCCATGTCGATGAGGAGCACCTCGTCGCCGGCGAGAACGATGTTCTTGGTGTGGCAGTCGCCGTGGATCATCCGGTCGCTGTCCGGGATCGCCTCCACCATCCCGAGGAGCTTGTCTCCGAGGCCGTCAGGCAGTGTGTCCTTCACGCGCGTGACTGCGCGGAGCACCTTTTCCTTGATCTTCGGCAGCTTTCCCTCGGGGACCTCGATGGAGTGGATCTTTTTCAGCATCTTCACGTACTCTTTGACGCAGAAATCCATGCGCTCCGGCTCCTCGATGAGGATCTTGGTGAAGGAGCGCGCGTTCAGCAGCTCGAACACGGAGCCGTAGCTGTCGCCCACGCGGACCACGTCGTAGGAGATCGCCGTGGGAACGCCGAGGATCAGCGCCAGCTTCGCCACTTCCCGCTCATGCTTTATCTCGGAGAGCGCGTCGGCGTTCTTGTAGGTCTTCACCACGTTGTCGCGGTCGATGCGGTACACCTTGCCGTTGAATCCCTCGCCTATGACCTCGCATCCCTCCACGGACACCGTGCGGTACGCCTTTTCCACCGTCATCATCTCGGTAAATCCGGTCATCTCGAAGATCTCGTAGATCTCGGAACTGACCCCCGTGATCTTCAGATCGCGGTGCTCCTTTACGAGGCGCAGGATCACCCGGAGCCCCGCCGAGGAAATGTATTCGAGTTTTTCCGCGTCGAGGATCACCGGCTCGCCTGGGCGCCCCCCGAGCTGTCCTCTTATATCCGCCTCGATTTCCGTGGCGTTTCCGGAGTCTATCCGTCCGGAAAGGGCGACCGTTATCACGTTTTTGTTCATTTCATTCATCGGTTTTATCCTCTTGTCCCCTGTATTCGAAGCAGAGCATCGTCAGATCGTCGAACTGCTCCGCGCCTTTGACGAATCCGTCCACGGCATCCCTGACGTTCTTCAGCACGCCCTCCGGATCCGCGTCGGGATCGGAGTTCAGCGTTTCTGTCATCCGCTCGAATCCGAACATCCCGTTCTCCGGATCGGTGGCCTCGGGCACGCCGTCGGTGTATACGAACAGCTTTGAGCCGGGCTCGAGCTGCAGGGTGTAGTCTTTATACTTTACGCCGTCCATGGCGCCCACCGCGATTCCGTGCTTGTCGCGGAACAGCTCGTATCTGCCGTCCGGGCTCTTCAGCACCGGATATTCGTGGCCGGCGTTGACCGCCGTCATGGTGCCGGTCCTGACATCGATGATCCCGAGCCACAGCGTGACGAACATATCCGCGGTGTTATGCTCGCAGATGTTGTGATTGACAAATTCAATGATCTCCGCCGGGGTACCTCCCATGTGAGCCCTGTCGGTGATAAGGATGTTCGTGACCATCATGAACAGAGCCGCGGGGATCCCCTTGCCCGACACGTCGCCGATCATCATCGCAAGGTGATCGTCGTCGATGAGGAAGAAGTTGTAGAAATCGCCGCCCACCTCCCTGGCGGGATCCATGGAGGCGTAAATGTCAAATTCCGCCCTCTCCGGGAACGGCGGAAAAATGTTGGGTATGGAGTTCTCCTGGATGGTGCTTGCGAGGGACAGTTCCATGGAGATGCGCTCTTTCTCCGCGGTGGCGGTGGTCAGGTTGTCGATATAGGTGACCATATCCGTCTCCATTTTGTCGATGGAGTTCGCCAGATTTCCGATCTCCCGGAAGCGGCTCACCCTGCCGAGCCCCTCTCCCTTGACGTTCTCTTTTGCGAAACGCGTCGCCTCGTCGGACACCTTTCTGACGGGGATGACGAATTCGTTTCTGATATAGACGGCGTAGAAAACGGACGCCGCCGCCGCCAGCAGAACGGTGGAGACAGCCACTGTTATCATATACGGCCGCCTCGCCTCGTAAAGCTCGCTTATGGGCCGCTGGATGCACAGGATCGCCGCCACCTTGCCGTCGGAACCGTTCACCGGCACCATGGTGGTGATGTGCGGCCGCTGACCGTCGGTGACCTTTGTACGGTAAATCGTCTCGAACTTGCTTCCGTCCTCGTAGATCTTCTTATATTTCGCTCGATACTCGTCGTTGGTAGTCTCCCGAGGATGACCCAGTTCCCATTCCGTATAGTTCGTGTTGCCCACGTCGTTGTTGACCGAGTTGAACACGGAAACGAAACGTCCGTAATCGGAAGTGTCCACCAGAATGACGTAGACCAGCGAGACGTTCATCTTGTCGCAGTAGCTGTCGAGATACTGCTTCCTCAGCGCGTACTCGTCCATGTATTCTCCGTCAAGATAGTCGTCAAGGTGATCTCCAGGCACCAGCGTCGCGGCGGTGTCCGCCATGTGAGCCGTGGAGGTGGAATACTCCTTTTTGAAGGCGTTTGTAAAGCTGAAGAAGCCCACCATTCCGGCGATGAAGCCGAAGACTATCAGCAGAAGAACTATGGCGCCGACGATATTCAGCGTCATTCCGGAGCGAAGTACGTTTACCAGTTTGTTCTTTTTCATTTTT
>JAFWWR010000269.1 GCA_017518025.1 Clostridia bacterium | reverse complement strand
TGCGTCAATTCCGCGGCGGAGATCATCGCAGAGCGGAGCAGGGAGTTCATGACCGGCTCCGTCACCGCCGTTGCGGCGTTCCCTCATCCCTACGGATGCTCCCAGCTGGGCGACGACCACCTGCGGACTCAGAAGGCCCTGGCGGGGTTGGTGCGCCATCCCAACGCCGGCGGCGTGCTGGTTCTGGGCCTCGGGTGCGAGAACAACAACGTAGCGGAATTCAAGAAAATACTCGGTGAATACGATCCCGAACGCGTCCGGTTCCTCGTCTCCCAGGACGTGGAGGACGAGATCGAAGAGGGCGTCCGCATCGTTCGGGAACTGTGCGATATCGCCTCCCGGGACGAGCGCGAGGAGGTCTCCTCCGACAAGCTCGTCGTTGGGCTCAAGTGCGGCGGCTCGGACGGGCTGTCCGGCGTCACCGCCAATCCCGTGGTGGGCGCGTTCTCCGACCTGCTGATCGGCGGCGGCGGCACGGCGATCCTCACCGAGGTGCCGGAGATGTTCGGCGCGGAGACGCTCCTCATGAAGAGGTGCGCCACCCGGGAGATCTTCGACAAGACGGTGGATCTCATCAACGGATTCAAGGAATATTTCATCAGATACGGTCAGACGGTGTACGAGAACCCGTCCCCCGGCAACAAGGCGGGCGGCATCACCACCCTGGAGGACAAATCTCTCGGCTGCACGCAGAAGTGCGGCTCGGCACCCGTCATGGACGTGATCGGCTACGGCGATCCCGTGACGGTCCGGGGGCTCAACCTGCTCAGCGCGCCGGGGAACGACCTTGTGGCGTCCACGTCGCTGGCGGTATCGGGGGCGCAGATCGTCCTCTTCACCACCGGGCGGGGCACGCCCTTCGGCTCGCCGGTGCCCACGGTGAAGATCTCGTCAAATTCGGCGCTTGCCGAAAAGAAAAAGGACTGGATCGACTTCGACGCAGGCACGGTCTGCGACACCGGGGACATCCCGGGCCGCGGGCAGGAGCTTTTCGACTACGTGATGGCTCTCGCGTCGGGCGGGACCGTGACGAAAAACGAGGAAAACGGAATGAGAGGGATCTCCATCTTCAAGGACGGAGTGACCCTGTAATTATTCGGGAGGGAAGTGCGGAAAGTGAGTTCATTTGTTATCGACAACGTGACGGCGCTCCTGCCGGGCGGGGAGGTGCCCTGTTCCGCGGTCAGGGTGGAGAACGGCGCGATCCGTGAGATCGGGAGCCGCGGCACCCTCACGGCGGACGTGGTGATCGACGGGGGAGGACTGTACCTCTCGCCGGGATTCATCGATATCCACGTCCACGGCGGCGGAGGCGGCGACTTCATGGACGCCGACGACGCCTCCTGCCGCGCCGCGCTGACGGCGCACATGAAGCACGGCACCACCTCCATCGTTCCCACCACCACCTGCACCGACGAGGCGGAGCTGGGGCGCATTTTCGGTTCGATCCGCTCCTTTGCGGGATCGGATGAGGCGAGGGAACTGCCGCATATACTGGGACTCCACCTGGAGGGGCCGTTCATCTCCCCCGGGCAGGCGGGAGCCCAGGACCCGAAATACATAGCAAAGCCGGACCCCGCCGCGTGGCGGCGGATCGCGGAAGCGGCGGAAGGCATGATCCGCATTTGGACGGTGGCTCCCGAACTCCCCGGCGCCTGCGACATGTGCCGTGAGCTGCGGGGCGGGGGGATCGTCTTCTCCGCCGGACACAGCGACGCCGCCTACGAAGACGCGGAGCGCGCCGTCAGGGCG
>JAFWWR010000268.1 GCA_017518025.1 Clostridia bacterium | reverse complement strand
CCGCCGAAGCGGGCTTTTTCTCAGTATCTTCCGATTTTTTCAAAGTCGAAATCCGGGAACCCGACACCGTCGCGGAAGCGGTAGTCGCCGATGGTCGGATTGACGAACAGAGGATTTTCCGTCGGACGGTATACCCGGTTGTTCTCGAAGGTGCAGTACCGGATATTGATCTCCTCGGATCCGTTCCCGGGAGCGTCGCCCTCGGCCTTGATGCTCACGTTGTCCCTGCATAGGACGGAGGAATTCATGAA
Source organism: Clostridia bacterium (assembly GCA_017518025.1). Classification (GTDB taxonomy): domain Bacteria; phylum Bacillota; class Clostridia; order Oscillospirales; family CAG-272; genus RUG11130. The sequence continues at coordinate 2,679 of JAFWWR010000268.1, read as the reverse complement.
GAACTCCGGCTTCTGCCAGTCGTCGAAGTCCATGCTGATATCGAAGTAGCCGGGCCACAGTTCCTCCGCCTTCGTCTTGTCTTCCGGATGTGAGTTGAAGTAGCTGAACGCGCCATTCCATTCGATGTAGCAGTAGTCGTTGTAGACCAGGTTCATGTCGCCGGCTTTCAAGGCCTCTTCAAACAGCGGGGTGCCTTCGTTGTGGACCACGCACTCATTGATGTTTCCGTCGTTTGAGATGAACACGTTGTTCAGGACGAAATTCATCTTGCTGTTGCCGTTGTTCATGACGGCTGTCTGACAGTTGAAGAAGATGTTGGATTCCACCGTCATGCCCGACGTCCCGTCGAGATAGAAGCAGTATCTTCCGTTGGTGCCGCCATGGATATTCAGGAACAGATTGTATCTTGCCAGATTCCCGCCCCGCGACGGGTCCCTGAAGCCCTGGAGGGCGCCGGTGTCGTCGCCGTTGAAGTTCGATTCCTCGAAAACGTTGTACTCCGCCAGCAGGTTGACCGTCCCGCGGAAGTCGATGTCCTCCCAGTAGTTCCTCCTGAAGTGGTTGTGGGAGATCACGGGACCGGACGAGGCAATGTCGATCGCGCCCTTGCATCCCTCGGATAGGTTCATCAGGGTGAAATAGTTGTTATCGATCAGGACGTTCGAGCCGCTGTCGAACATGTATTTGCCGTTCCTGCCGTCGACCTGGAGGCCGGTGGACGCGGCGGTGGAGAAGGTGGAATTTTTGACCGTGATATCAAACGGGGTCTTGGTCGACGTCCCGTCGAGCCACCCTCCGCCGTCAAGGCGTACCATGGTCCCGGCGGCGCATCCGACGAAGGAACATCCGTCGATGGTCGTGCCGCGGGGATGGCCGAATCCGTTTATCATGTATCCGTCGCAGTTCTTGAAATCGAGTCCGCGGAAGGTGACGTACTGCGTGCCCTTCAGCGTTATCATGTCGCCGCCGCCGGTGATGTGATAATCCCCCTCCGGCGCGTAGACGTAGAACGTACCGGTGGTCTTGTCGATCCAGAACTCACCCGCGGCGTCAAGTTCCTCTGAGACGTTGACGATCGCCGTCTTGTTCCACGCCCTGCTGTCAAACTCCGGGAGGCGTCTCAGAGATCCCATTCTCGCCTGCTCGGGATGAGGAATATAGAACTCGTTGGTATCCCAGTCGTATCCGTCGGTCTCCAGCAGATCCTTGTACCATCCCGTGGTGAGATATCCGTAGAGCAGGAGCCCGTCCATGGTGTGATAGGTACGCATCCGCTTCAGGAGCAGCGTGTGATCTATGACCGTGTGATAGTCGTCTGTGTTCTCTCCCGCTTCATTGAGAAGATTGTCGGTGCCGTCGGAATACTTATTCGGGAAGCGCGCCAGCGTAAGTCCGCCGCTCTCGCCCAGCACCAGCGCCTTGCGGGGGTCATAGGAACCGAGTCTGCCCGACAGATCCGCTTTCTTTATACTATCGGCATAGTTCGCATTGAAGATCGCTTTTTCCTCTCCCGTCAGGTCTTCAAGAGAGTCGTACGGAATATCGACGCCGTTGTTGAAGATCACGTCGCCGTCGCCGTACTTGCAGTATATGATACGCTGATCCTCGGTGCCGGAGTCCTCGGAGGTAAGGACGACGTCGAGAGGTCCGTAGTCTCCCGCTTTGAAGGCGACGACGATATCGCCGGTCGTCTTCGTCGTCTTGATCTCGCGGACTTTGGCAGCCGCGCCGGCGAAAGTGGCAAGGGGTGCGTCGAATGTACCAGAGTTCTCGTCGCTGCCGTTGACTGCGACGTATACGTCGGCGTTTTCAACAAGCGGATATTCCGGCTCGGTAAAGTGACTTTTCACCACCGGCTCGTTGTAGACGAGACTAAAGGTGTCGTCGAATCTCTTGAGAATGGTGGCGAACTGCTCCCGGGTGGCGTATCCCCGGGGGGAAAGTGTGCCGTCGCTCATGCCTTTGATAAGGTTGGCCTCGTTCGCCCAGGCGAGGGCGTCTTTTGCGTAGCTGTGGATCTTGTCGGCGTCCGGGTAGCCGGAAAGATCGGCTCTCTCGGGAACGGAGACGAGGCATCTTTCGGAGAAACGCGACAGCATAGTGGCGAGCTGTTCTCTCGTTATCTTGCCGTTCGGCTCGAAGGTGGTCTCGGTGATACCGTTCACCACGCCCTCGTCCTTCGCCCATATGACCGCGTCGGAGTAATACTTCCCGGCTTTCACGTCCGAAAAGTCATTTCTGAACGTGACTTCCGGCGAGCCCTCTCTCCTGTACAGCACCGTCACGACCATTCCGCGGGTCATGGATCCGGTGGGATCGAATTTCCCGTCGCCGATACCGTTCATATAGCCCTTGTTCACGGCGTATTTTATCGCCTCATAGCTCCAGCGCGTCGTCTTCACGTCGGAAAACGGCGATTCGTCGGCAAAAACAACCGCCGCCGCCCCGGCGAGCACTATTACCGAAAGAGCGAGAGCAAAAACCTTTTTCATATCAGATTCCTCCCGGAAATCGAGTTCATCTAAATATTATCAAATCCGTCCTCGAAAGTCAAGAAAAAACGGTAGCGGCGGATAATGTATCAAAAATGACCATTCGTATCACCATTCGTGTCCCCTCATCCGAGTCCTGCGGACCCACCTTCCCCTCCAGGGGGAAGGCTTATACGCCGCCGGTTT
>JAFWWR010000267.1 GCA_017518025.1 Clostridia bacterium | reverse complement strand
CGGGGATTTCTCGGACGGGATGATGAACGGCCACGGCGAGTACGTCTGGGCGAACGGAGATAAGTATACGGGCGACTTCAAAAACGACGTCCGCGAGGGCCACGGCGTGTACGAGTGGGCCAACGGGGAAAAATACGACGGCGAGTTCGCCGGGAACCTGATGAACGGCTACGGCGTGTATACTTTCGTCGGAGGCAGGACCTACGAGGGCTATTTCGAAAACGGAGTCGTCGTTCGAACGGACAAAGACGAATGACATAGGACACCTCACCCCAAACATAACAAAACCGCGAGCCGTGGCCCGCGGTTTTTACCTTTTCTCTTCTCTTCTCTCTTTTCTCTCTTCTCTGAGAAAAACCCGCCTTCCGGCGGAATTTTCTCAATATCTTCCCATTTCCTCAAAGGGGATGTAGAAGAAGTCCACGCCGTCCTTCAGGCGATAGTCGCCGTTGGTCGGGTCGACGAAATACGGATTTTCGTCGTCTGTGAGGATCATGTTGTCGTACACCTCTCCGTAGTCGATGATCTCCTGGAGAACTCTGAAATTGCCGTCTATCACGGCGTTGTTGTGGATGCTGTCCCAGGGGCAGAAGATGCTCGTATATACGTAGGGATTCTCTATGTCGGGCTCGAAAGCGTACAGCGACGGGAAGGTCGCCTTCCATATCTCGTAGCCCTCCTCTCCTTCGTTGACGCGCTTGTTATAGTATGAGTTGTAGAGTCCCTCCCAGCCCGTTCCGTCGGGAAGCAGACCGTCCCGGACCTTGCCTTTCTCAAAGTCGAAGTAAACGAGGTCGTTGGTGCTGAGATTGCTGTAAATGAAGGCATTTTCGTACACGAACTGATCCCGGGCCAAGTGGAGCATGACTCCGCATCCGCCGCATTTGTAGAACAGGTTGCCGTATATATACTGATCCTGTGTAAAGTCGTCCATATAGAGGCCGTACGTCGCGCCGTTCATGTCGTTCATTTCGAGGAACAGGTTGTACCGCACCACGTTGCGGCGTCCCTCGGTTATGGTGGAGTTCGCGTATAAGACGCCGAAATCCTGAGTGGACGTCATCATGTTGTCGAAAATATTATACTCGATCACGCTCAGCGTGCCCATGGTGACGGCTCCGTTGGGGCTGTTCCGGAACAGGTTGTGGGAGATCCGGGCGCCGATACTGCTGTCGGAGATCGCAGGGTTGGCAAAAATCTTCGAGAGGCCGTAATCGTGGAAGTAGTTGTTGTCGATCACCACGTGATTCGACTCCAGAGTCGTCCAGTGCTGCGTCTGCCTGAGCTTGATACCGTTCCGGACGTAACGGGAAAACTCGCATCCGGTCACCGTGAGCCAGTCGGAAGCGCCTGTCGCCTCCACGGGACGGTCAACGCCGCTTATGGCGCACCGGTCCAGCGTGATGTGGGAGGAATCCATCACGTCAACGGCGACGGAATCTCTTCCGTTGCGGAAAGCCAGACCCGTCAGGGAAATATAATTTGCACCGTCAAACGTCAGGAAATTACCGCCGAGCCCGATGTTGTACTCGTCGCAGGGATCGTAAACGTAGATCACGTTCGTGTCCGGGTCGTACCAGTATTCGCCCGCGACGTCGAGAAAGTCGGGGGAATTTTCAACATATATTTCGTCCAGCTTCATCTGCGGCGTGCGGATACCTGCGCTCCAGAAATCGTCGGGCAGTCGAGTATCGTCGATGGTGACGACGTGAGTGTCCTTGTCGTATTCTTTAATGTAAAGGGAATCGACTCTCCAGCCATACATGATATACCCGGTGATCTTCATATTTTTGAAGTGGCTGACCTTGTCCAGCACTCTGGAGGATAGCGGCGGAAGGATGGTGAACGTCATGCCGTAGTAGTTCGGCTTGTTCTCCGGCAGAACCATCTCGTTCTTCATATAATCGTCGATTCCGTTGTACTTGTTGGGGTGTCGTGCTTCCCAGATGAGACCGTCGTCTCCGAAAATGGCGAGGCCGTCAGGCATCCCGTCCGGGAAGTATCCGTCAAGATCGAGTTTCATGACGCCGTCCTGTGCGGAGGCGGGGAACATGGACTTCTCGTCCTCTGTCAGCGGCTCGAATTCTTCTTTCTTCAGCGTCACGCCGTTGTTGAACGTCACGTCGCCGTCTCCGTACTTGCAGTAGCGGATCGGCACGGCCTCAGTGCCGGAATCCTCGGAGGTGAGCGTCAGCGAATCAAGCGTACCGTAGTCGCCCGCCTTGAACGCCACGACGATCTCATCCGTCGCCGTCGCCTTCTTTTCGCGGACGAGGCCGCGGGCGCGCTCAAAAGTCTTCACCGGCGCCTCAAGCGTTCCGGGGTTTGTGTCGTCGCCGTCCGTCGCAACGTATACGTCCGCGTCCGTGACAAGCGGGTACTCCGGCTCGGTGTAAGTGCTTATCGGCACGGGGCTGTTATACTCGAGGGGTCGGGAGAGGTCGGCCTCACAGAATCTCATGAGGATCGTGGAGAACTGCTCCCGGGTGGCGTTGCCCCGGGGATCGAGAAGGTCTTTATCTCCGGACTTCACGCCTGCAATGAGTCCCTTGTCCGTCGCCCAGGTGAGAGCCGTTATCGCGTAGTTGTGCGCTTTGTCCGCATCCGGGAATTTGGAAAGATCGCCCTTGACACCGGTGTCGAGAGAGGCGAACTCAGCGTATCTGTAAAGCATGGTCGCCATCTGTTCCCGGGTGATCGTTCCTTTCGGATCGAACGAGGTCTCCGTAACGCCGTTGACAATACTGTTCTCTTTGGCCCAGACCACGGGTGCAGAGTAATATTTCCCTTGCGGCAAGTCGTCAAAAACTTTGTTCCACTCCACCTCGGGGTCTCCGGCCAGTCTGTACAGTACCGTGACCAGCATTCCGCGGGTCGTGATCCCTGCGGGGTCGAATTTTCCGTCGCCCACGCCGTACAAATAGCCTTTATCCAAAGCGTAAACGATGGATTTATAACTCCAGCGGCTCTCCTTTACGTCGGAGAAGGGCGAACCTTCCGCCGCGACCGTCACAACCGCTACGGCGAGCATCAACGCCGCAAGTATCAGGGAAAGCAGTTTTTTCATTATCGAACCTCCCGTGTTATCAGGTTTTTCGGTTTAATTGTAACCCAATAAGTCATATTAGTCAAGAGAGGAACGCAACCGAACGCCAATCCAAATGATGTGTTGTTTTATAGCGATGTGTTCCGCCTTGCGGAACACATCGCTCCTACAGCCCCGGTCCCGCCGCAAGAGAGAGCTCCCGCAGGGCGGCGAGAAGTTCCTCCCGCGCCGCGCCGTACTCGCCCGCGTCTCCCGATTCCGCGGCGGCGCGGAGCGCGCCGACCGCCGCCGTCACTGCGGCTGACTCCCGTTCTCCCGCAATAAGCGCCACGCCGCGCCGGCTCCTCTCCCACACGGAGGCGATCCCGTCCGTCATGTCGGGAAGCGCTCCGCTTTCTGCCTGTCCCGACGGCGGAGGAAGCGCCTCCACCCTCGATCTCATATCCCCGGCAACGCCGCCGAGCCACACCGACGACGCGATCCCCGCCGCCACCGTCAGCG
>JAFWWR010000266.1 GCA_017518025.1 Clostridia bacterium | reverse complement strand
TGCCGAACAGTTCGATCTGTCCCACGTCGTGCTCGATATTAAGGTTAAAGGACGCCTCCACGCTGAGGGTAAGGCCGGAATCGAACTTGACCATGCCGGCTGCGAAGTCCTCGACGGAGAACTTGAATCTCGGGTCGGGGGTGCTTTCCCACGCCACGTCGTTGCCCTCGGCGCGTCCGCAGCCGAGATTGTCGTAGGTGACTCCGAACGCCTCGACTGGCTTCGGGTTGCCGGCGAGGTATCTCACCAGGTCGATGACGTGGACCCCGAGGTCGATGAGCGGACCGCCGCCGGAGTAGGATTTATCTCCGAACCAGCCGCCGGGGCATCCGTCGCGTCTGAGGTATGTCGCCTTCGCGTAATATATGTCGCCGATGGTGCCGGCGTCGCGGAACTTGCCGACGATCTCCGCGTCGTTGCCGAAACGTCTGACAAATCCCACCTGCAGGAGTTTCCCGGTCTCTTTCGCCGCCTGAAGCATCTCTTCGGCTTCCGCCGCGTTCAAAGCCATGGGCTTCTCGCAGAGGACGTTGGCACCGCCGCGGAGGGCGACGATGGTGCAGTCCTTGTGGGCGGAGTTCCAGGTGCATACGCTGACCAGGTCGAGCTCCTCGTTCGCCATCATCTCGCGGCAGTCGGTGTAGTAACGCTCAACGCCGTGGCGCTCCGCGTATTTCTTCACTTTTTCGCCGTCGATATCGCATACCGCGGTGACCTTGACGAGTCCCTGACGTTCGAGTTCCTTGTAGCCCGACATGTGGAGTCCGCTGATTCCTCCGGTACCGATGATTCCGACTTTTAACTGTTCCATGATCTCTTTCCTTTCGGGTTGTTAAATTATGAAATAATCACGCGTTTGCGCGTTTTTTCCTGTATCCTGCTCCTGACCGCCTCTTTTTCGTCCTTCGACATCACGTCGGACGCGAATTTCGGCTCGCGGTCGAATTTCGCGTACTTCGCGCGGCCCAGATCGTGATATGGCTCCACGTCCACGCGGACGACGTTGTCGAGCTCGTCCGCGAGAGCGGCGACAGCGGAGTAGTGACGTTCGTTGTCGTTGATTCCGGGGATGACGGGGCATCTGAGGACGATCTGCCGCCCCAGTCCGTTTACGGTACGGAGGTTTTTCAGAATGATCTCCTGCCCCGCGCCGGTGAATTTTTTGTGCTCCTCCTCGCCGGTGATCTTGTAATCGTACAGAAACAGATCGACCAGAGGCGCCGCCCGGCGGATCACGTCTTCGGGGCAGAGGCCGCAGGTCTCCACCGCCGTGTGAAGACCGCGCTTTTTCGATTCTTCGAGAAGCGCCAGGGCAAATTCCGGCTGGAAGAACGGTTCTCCGCCGGACAGGGTGATCCCGCCGCCGCTGTTTTCATAGAACGGGCGGTCGAGCTCCACCTTCGCCATCACGTCGTCCACGGTGTATTCCGCTCCCGCCCTGAGCAGTGCGCCCGCCACGCAGGCGTCGACGCATCCGAAGCAGCGGACGCATTTTTCCCTGTTCAGAATATGTGTGCCGTCGGCGACGGTGTGGCATCCCTCGGGGCAGGCGGCGGCGCATCTGCCGCAGCCGATGCACTTGACGGCGTTATATTCAAGTTCCGGAGCCCTCTCGAATCCCTCGGGATTGTGGCACCAGACGCATCTGAGCGGACATCCTTTGAAAAACACGTTGGTCCTGATGCCGGGGCCGTCGTGAAGCGAGAAACGCTGAATATTGAACAGTACTCCTTTCAAGCGTTCCGCCTCCCTTCGACCTTTTTCATATACCCTCAATATTATAGTTTAGCGCGGGAAGTTTTGCAATGGGAAACGGGAAACTTTTTTTCAAAAAAGGGGTTGACTTTGGAAAGTCGCCGTGGTATACTCTGTAAAGTGATTTGCTTTACAGAGGAGTGAGAGCACCGCCATGCGCGAGAAAAACGTGAAAATAGTCATGCTCCTCGACGCGTACGGCCCGCTCCTTACGGAGCGAAAATACGAACTGCTCGATCTCTATTACAGCGAAGACTATTCCCTCTCGGAAATCGCGGAGCTCACCGGGCTGTCACGCCAGGGAGTCAGGGACTCCATAAAGAAAAGCGAAGCGGAGCTCAGGTTCTTCGAGGAAAAGCTGGGGCTCGCGGAAAAGTCGGGCGAGACGGCGGACCTGGTCGCCCGGGCGAAGGAGCTGACCGCGCAATGCGGGAGCTGCCCCGCCGCGACGGAGCTGAAAGAGGTGCTCGAGAAGCTCTCCGCCATGTGGAACGCAGGATAAAGGAGGCGCCGGATGTTTTCAAATCTCTCCGAAAAACTGAATAACGCCTTCAAGAGATTCCGGAGCAAGGGCAAGCTGACCGAGGCCGACGTCAAGGCCGGCATGAGAGAGGTGAAGCTGGCGCTCCTGGAGGCGGACGTCAACTTCAAGGTCGTCAAGGAATTCATCAAAAACGTCACCGACCGCGCCGTGGGTACGGAAGTGCTCGAGAGTCTCCTGCCCGCGCAGCAGATCGTGAAGATAGTCAACGAGGAACTCATCTCCCTCATGGGGGAGAAAAACGAGAAGCTGACCATCAGCCCGAAGCCGCCGACGGTGGTGATGATGGTAGGCCTCCAGGGTTCCGGTAAGACCACCCACAGCGGAAAGCTGGCGGCGTACTACAAAAAGCAGGGCAAAAATCCCCTGCTGGTGGCGTGCGACGTGTACCGTCCCGCCGCCGTGGATCAGCTGAAGGTCGTGGGATCGAAGATCAACGTCCCCGTGTTCGAGCAGGGGCTCGGCGATCCCGTGAAGATCGCCGAGGCGGGCGTGAAGCACGCGACGAAAAACGGCTACGATATGGTGTTCATCGACACCGCCGGCCGGCTCCACGTTGACGAGGTGCTGATGAACGAGCTCTCCGCCATAAAGGAGAAGGTATCCCCCACCGAGATCATCCTGGTGATGGACGCCATGACCGGTCAGGACGCGGTGAACGTGGCGGAATCATTCAACGAAAAACTGGACATCACCGGCGTTCTGCTCTCGAAGCTTGACGGCGACACCAGAGGCGGCGCGGCGATCTCCGTCCGCTACGTCACGGGAAAGCCCATAAAGTTCGTGGGCACGGGCGAAAAGCTCGACGCACTGGAGCCCTTCCATCCGGAGCGGATGGCGTCCCGTATTCTCGGCATGGGCGACGTACTCTCCCTCATCGAGAAGGCGGAGCAGGCATATGACGAAAAGCAGGCCGCGGAGCTGGAGAGAAAGCTCAGGGAGAATTCGTTCACTCTCTCCGACTACCTTGACCAGTTCAAACAGATAAAGAAAATGGGCAATATGGAGGATCTTCTCGGGATGCTTCCCGGGGTGAAACCCTCTCAGCTCAAAAACGCCCAGATCGACGAAAAATCGATATCCCACACCGAGGCGATCATCCTCTCCATGACGGAGCGGGAGCGGGAGCATCCCGACTTGATCAACGGATCACGGAAGAAGAGGATCGCCGCCGGAAGCGGAACGACCGTCGAGGAGGTCAACAAGCTGCTGAGGCAGTACGACCAGACGAACAAGATGATGAAGCAGTTCACCGGCCAGGGCAAGAAACTGCGGAACAAAAAAGGCAAGATGAAAATTCCGTTCTCATTTTGACGGGTTTTTATAAAAATCAAAAATCATATTTTAAGGAGAATAACCATGGCAGTAAAAATCAGACTCAGAAGAATGGGCAAGAAGAAGGCGCCCTTCTACCGCATCGTCGTCGCGGACTCCAGATATCCGAGAGACGGCAGATTCATCGAGGAGGTCGGCTACTACGACCCCATGACCGATCCCGTGACGATCAAAGTCGATAAGGAGAAGGTCGACAAGTGGCTCGCCACCGGAGCGCAGCCCACCGAAACGGTGAGAAGTCTCATCAACAAGAGCGGTGCCGAAGAGAAATGATGGAAGAAGAAGCTCGCACCGGTAATATCGACCTTTCCCGGCTCCTTACGGACATGGTAAAGGCCATCGTCGAGCACCCGGATCAGGTCAACGTCGCCGAGGAGAGGAACGGCGATTCCGTCACTCTCACGCTGACGGTGGATCCTGCGGATACCGGGATGATCATCGGGCGGCACGGCAACATCGCGAACTCGCTTCGCACGGTAATGCGCGCCGCGTCAAAGATCACCGGCGACAGGGTGAACGTCGAAATAAGATAAGTCAGGGATCCGTCCGGAAAACCGGACGGATCTTTTACGTCCGCCGGGCGTCACGACACATTTCAGCAGACGTATTGCGTAGCAGGACTTGAAAAAGTTGTCGAATTAGTGTAAAATAAAAAAGTAACTGTCGGACGTGGACAAGGGTCCGGGAAAGGGGGAGCTCGTGAAAAGATACCGAAACGAGTGGAAATACTGCTGCTCCGAAGAGCAGCTCGCTATGCTCGCTCAGAGGATCCGCCCGCTGCTCGAGCCGGACGTTCACGGCGATGAGAACGGCAAATACGTGATCCACAGTCTGTATTTCGACGATCTGCACGACTCATGCGCCTACGGGAACGAGGCGGGGATCGCGGAGAGGTTCAAGTACCGTATCAGGTATTACGGCGACGACAGCGACAAGCTGTTCCTTGAACGGAAGGAAAAACTCTACGGGAGATGTCACAAGGATTTCTGCCCGATCACCGGGGAGGAGTACGACGCGTTTTTCACCGGCGACGTCTCCGACCTCCTTTACGGCGACCGGCACCCGCTGGTGAAGCGGTTCGCCGCTGACGTGCTAAGATGCGGGTTCACTCCCAAGGCGGTCATCGACTACGAGCGGTTCGCCTACGTGGAACCGACAGCAAACGTCCGGATCACCTTTGACACGAACATCTCCGCCTCATACGCCGCGGAGGATTTCCTGGAAGGCGGGTACACGGTGTTCCCTCTTCAGCAAAGATCGCGGCACGTCCTCGAGGTGAAATTCGACGATATTTTACCCGGGCACATCAAAACCCTGGTCTCGTCAAACGAATACCGGCAAACGACCTTCTCCAAATATTATCTGGGCCGCTGCCGTCTGAAGGAAGTACTCTTATGAACATTTTTGCACAGATAACGGATTACATCAAAAACGGATACGCGAAAGAGGAAGTCAACCTGGCGCTCGTTCTGTCTGTTCTCATCGTGGCCGCCATTCTCGCCGCCTATGAGTTCCTCGTTTACAGATTCGTCTCCCACCGGGCGTTCTACAACAAGTCGTTCAACATAAGCGTCGCGGTGCTTCCCTTCTTCATCGCCACCATCGTCCTGTGTCTGCAGTCCAGTCTCGTCATCACCCTGGGTACTATCGGCGCGCTGGCGATCATCAGATTCCGCACGTCCGTCAAGGACCCCGTGGATATGGTGTATCTCCTCTGGTCGGTGCACACCGGGATCATGTGCGGATGCCAGCTCTACGAGGTGGCGGTGCTCACCAGTCTCGTGGTGACTCTGATCCTGTTCATCCTAAACTACGTCAACATCGGAAAGAGGCCGTACTGCCTGATAATCCACTGCGCTCCCGACAGCGAGGAAGCGGTGATGGCAAAAGTCAAGGCCTCCACGAAGAGATTCAGGATCAAAAGCCGCAACTATACCTCGAAAGGAATGGATTTCGCCATCGAGTGCTCCGTGAAGGATCCGAAGGCGCTTTCCGACGCGCTTGCGGCGGAGCCGCTTGTCGAGCGGTTCTCCGTCATCGAATACGATAACGAGGATATCGTCTGAACATGAGTACAAAAAGGAATCTGATATGCGCCGCACTCGTCGCCTTCAGCGCGATAGTGCTCGTCAGCGTCCTGTTATTCAACTATCATCCCCGCGGAAAGCCCATACGGGACCTGAAGAAAGACGAGAAAGAAGTCGAGGAGATCATCTCCACCCGTTCCGAGACGGACAAGCGCCTCGAGGCCGGCGTCCTTTTCAACGGGATCGAGCTTCCCTACGACGAGGCGGGCAGGTCGTACTACTATTCTCTTCCGGAGAATTCTCCCTCCGCCTACACTCCCGAAGCTTCCGTCAAGGGCGGCGTCCGGCTGGCGTTTCTCAGCGAGAGGATAACCGACGAGATGATCGCCGCGGGAGAGCCCCTTGAGGCCATCGTCTACAACAGCAAGGAATTCAGCAGGATAAAGATCGTCTGCACCACCCTGCCCGTGATCTCCCTGAGCACCAAGGGTGAGATAAGCAGCGAGTATTCTTCCGTGTCCATGCGCGTGTACGACAACCGGACGGATGCGACGAAACCCCTTGAGATACTGGACGGAAAGATCCACACCAGAGGAAGCACGTCTCTGAGATTCGACAAAAAGGCCTACAGGATCTCCCTGAGGGATATGTCCCCGGGAAGAAACATGAGAGAGTATGACGTGAGTCTCCTCGGGATGAGGAAGGACGGCGACTGGATCCTCTACGCGGCGTACAACGACCAGGAAAGGGTCCGCAACGTTTTCTCCACCAATCTGTGGTACTCCTCCTGCGGCACACACAACTCCTTCGGCATCGACAACGGCGTGGAATACCGTTTTGTGGAGCTGCTTATAAACGACGATTACGCGGGGTTGTACGCTCTCGGGTACCCCCTCGACAAAAAACAGCTGCGCATAGGTCCTGAGGAATACACCTATCGGAAGATCACCTTCAAAAAGGAGCTGACGCTTAACTACTCCGATTACGACGAGCTCGCGGCGAACTTCGAGATCAAAGAAGGCGACACGAACGTCGGCGAGGACGTCATGTGGAAGCCGCTGGCGGACTACTACACTTACCTGCAGGGCATAAACGGCGCCGATCCGTCCCTCTATTCACGCTGCGACATGGGCGCCGCGACGGACGTGTTCCTGTTCATCAATTTCGTCCAGGGCAGAGACAATTCCTCTTCCTGGGGAACGCTCAATCTGGACCAGACGCTGAAGATCAAGGACGGCGAAAGGATAATGCTCTACACCCCCTGGGATCTGAATCAGTCCTTCGGAAATGTATGGAGCTACAGCGAGGAAAACTGGATCACGCCGTACGGAGTAAAGCCCTCGAGCAACCAGGTGATGAAGATAAATCCCGTGTATAAGCTGATGATGTACGGCGACGAAGGCGCTCTGAAGCGGGTCAAGAACAGGTACGCAGACCTGCGGCAGCGGCTGTGGTCCGAGGACAACCTGAACAAGCTGATCGACAGGTACGAAAAACAGATCTTCGATTCCGGCGCCTACGCGAGAGACGCCGCAAGGTGGCCCGGATCCACGAAGCTGGAGGATCCGTCGGTGAAGCTCTCACTGTTCCGCGAACACGTCATGGACCGGCTGACATATATGGACGAATACGTGGAAAACCTGACGACGGACGATCTTTACGAAGAATACGAAGTCTACGGAAAATAAACAAAGCGAGGGTCGCGCCTCTCGTCGCGGCCCCCGCTTTTGTTTGCGCCGGTCATCCGGCGGTTTTTTCGATTATTTTAAGATTCACGGGAAGGATGCCCGCGATTTCGTAAACGATCTCGCTCACCTGCGCCACCTGACCGGGAGTCAGCGGCTCCGATTCGACGACGACGCTGGCTTTGTCGCCGTTCAGCACCGCCACGCAGTCTTTGAATCCGCGTGACACCACGAGAGTTTCGATCTGCGCTTCCCTCTCGATGTCGAGAGCGATCCGGTTCATATCGTTCATGGCGTCCGCCTTGGCGTCGGGCAGCAGTCCTCGCTCTCGCTGACGGCGAGAAGGACCTCCATGGCCTCGTCCCGCGCCTGCTGCCGTCCGAGAGACACCGTAGCGAGATAATCGTCCGCGGCCGTTTTTTCCGCGTCCTCCGGCTCCTCGGATTCCTCGGGAGCGCCGCTTTCCCCGATCTTCGTCAGGTCGATGGCGAGAGAGGTCTTCTCGGCGCCCTTTTTTTCGTCCTTTTTGTCGCCGCCGAGAAGAGCGAGATTTACCGCCACGACCCCGACCGCAAGGACCACCGCGCAGACGATCGCCACGGTCTTTTTGCCCGCCCTCTTTCTGAATCCCGCCGTTTTCTCCTTTATTTTCTCCCCGAGCTTCTTCAGTTTCTCTTTCATTCCGTCCACCTCCGGTTATTCTTTGTTTAATTTATATTCCGTCGCCGCGAGATCTATGACAGATCACGATGATACGCGGATCCTGTTTGTTGGGATGCCGAGCGCCGCGGACAAAAGCGAGGTGATCTTCTCCCTCACGTCGGCGCGGTCGCCGCCGGAGCAGACCACCGCGACTCCGCGGATCTTCGGATAGATCTCCGTGACCTTTACGGGTTCGTCTCCGTCCGACGTGCTGACGAGAAGATACTCCCTGGTGACGCTCGCTCCGCTGCCCTCCTGCCTCTGCTCCACGTCGGAGGCGTAGACGTATTCGCTCCCGGAATCGAGAGTCAGAAGAACGTGGACGTCGCCGACTCCGTCGCAGGAGCGGCAGAGCTCCTTTATCCGCTTTTCCAGATTTTCCGTATAAAAACTCACTCTGTAGTACGGTTCGGAGTCGCCGTTTTTCTTTTCCGCGTGAAAGGGGAGCTTGTCGAACGTCAGAAGGAAGATCCCCAGCGCAAACGCGGCGACGAGGACGATCCCCCGCCGCCCCCGGAACAATTCGGTCGGTTTTTTCACTTTGTCCTCCCGGTCGCCTCACTCGGCGAAGACGTGGACCGGACATCCGAGCTCGTCCCTGAAATACCGCTCGATCCTGCCGTCCTTGTACGAATCCAAACGCACGCCGAGAAATATCTGTATCTCGTCGATGATCACGCTTTGTCTGTCGCTGTCGTCAAGAATGACGTGGACGCGCACCTTTTCGCCGTCCACGCCGAAACGGTCCCGACAGACGTTTATTATCCTGCCGGCGATATTCTCCGCCGTCTTTTTCATTATAAGATCGCCGTATTCGTCTCCGTCGCCGGACACGGCGACCTCGCCGCCGGCGGGACCCGCCGGGATCGCGGATATGAACTCCCGGATCCTGCCCGCCGGCGACGCCACGACGATTACGATGAGGAGGTACGAGAGATACCTGACGTACCTTCCGGCGCCGTTCTCGCCGTCGGGGACGAGGATCCCGACGACCCCCGCCGCCACCGCGACGCATATTATCTCAGCAACGTATTTCCCCATTTACGCCACCGTCCCCGAATTCATGAAAAGAGTCACGGCGAAGATGAACATGACGCCCGACAGCACGGCGAGCGCCGCGAAAACGGAGAGCGCGTCCGACGCCGTTCTCATGACCGCGGACGGGCCTTCGCATCCGAGCATATCAGCAGCCGCGCGGCAGACAAAAAGCGAGAGCTTCACCGCACAGATCCTGATAAGCGCGGGCAGAAGGATCAACAGGATCAGCACCGTCCCCGCGGCGCCGCTCACCTTCCGTATAAGGGAGAGACTCGCGCCGACCGTGGTCACCGCTTCGGACACGGCTCCGCCCACGATGGGTACCGTTCCCTCTACTGCGAATCTCACGGCGCGCGCCGCGAGAGTATCCGCGCCGGCGGCAAGGGACGACTGGATCCCCATAACGAAGGAGAACACCGCGGTCAGAAACGTTATGACGATCACGGTCCCCTTTTTCAGGGTCTCGACCACCGGCGACAGGTTGACCCCGCCCGCCACGGCAGATGCGCAGACCAGCGCCGGAAGCGCCCCGGCGACGGGCGCGAGAAAGCGGACCGCCAGATTTTCCGTTACGGTGATGTAAGTCATCAGCGCCGAGGAGTTCACCGTCGCCTGGGTCAGCCTGCCGGAGGATATATATATCGCGTTCATCACCGGGAGCATGGCGTTCATCATGGCGCAGAGGCGCGACACGTACGCGGTGACCGTTCCGACAGCCGAGACGGTCGATCTCGTGACCTGCAGCGCCACGGCGGCGGAGCTGAGGACGGAAAACGTCCGCGTCGCCGCGGTCCCGCCCTCTCCCGCGAGACCTCTGACAAGCGACGACAGGATCAGGACTCCGAGGATGGCGCTAAGCGACGGCGCCGCGCCGAAAAGCGCGTCCTTCAGCCATCCGGCGAGGGCGCCCCACCAGTACGAAGGCGTGAGCTTTTCCCTCAGAGCCGCCGCCCTTCCGCCGGTGTCCGCCGCGGCTCCGATATCCGCCGCTTCATCCTTCACATCATCCGGAAGCTCGTCGATCACGCCGCCGAGGTCGTATTCATCCGCGCCGCCCGCCGTTTCCCCGCCGTAAAAGTCGAATTCCGCCGCGGAGACCGTAAAGGAAAGAGCAAAAGCCGCAAAAAACGCCGCGACGGCGCGGATCGGGCGCCTCATCTGCCGATGAGTCCCAGGGAGAGCGTCAGTATTTCGGAAACGTAAGGAAGGGAGAGCGCCAGGATCTCGCATTTGCCCGCGAGCTCCACGAACGACGCCACGTGCTCGTCTCCGGAGGAGCGGCAGAGCCGCGCCGTCACGTCCGTGACCGCCGCCAGACCCGCCGCCCGGAGAAGAACGGAGGCGTATTCCGTCATCCCCGCCCTCTCCGAGGCGTTCTTTACGAATCCGGCGATCTCCGCCACAGACGGGATCACGCCGGTGAGAATGACGACTCCCGCCGCCGCCGACACGAAAAACAGCGCGTTCCTCCCCGCCCCGCGAAGAACGGTCAGCGCCGCCGCTGCGAGGACCGACACGCCGCAAAGCTTCATGATCGCGGTCATAAGCCGAAGATCTCCTTTATGTCGCCGAACAGCTCGCCGATTCGTCCCACAAGGAGAAAAAGAACGATGACCACGCCGGCGACGGAGACGAGCATCGCCTGCTCCTCCCTTCCGGCGCGGGTCAGTATCTGGTGAGCGATGGCGACCAGCAGTCCCACGCCCGCCACCTTGATTATCAGCGATACGTCCAGCATCCACCGTATTGTCCTTTCGTTTTTTTCGTAGATCTACATCAGGCAGAGAATCAGGAACAGCGCCCCGAGGGGCGGGACGAACCTGTACACGTCCCGGCGCTTTTCGAGCTCTTCCCGGAGGCGTTCCTCCTCCGCCGTCAGCCGCTCGACGGTGCAGTCGCAGAGGTTTATCTCCCCGTCCCTCAGCCCTTTGCCGATCGCCGCGGCGAACTCCCTCATGATCTTCTCCGTCCCGGGGGACAGGACCAGCGTCCCGCTGTCGAGCGCCGCCGCGAGTCCGTTTGCCCGGAGGACTGCCGAAAACCCTTCTTTCTCGAGGTTTTCGTCAGCGAAGGCGGCGAAAAGTCCGTCCAGCGGCGTGAGAAAATACGTAATATCCGATCTTATGAAGCGGACAAGGTCAGCGAGGGAACGAGTATTCCTGATAACAGCGTTTTTCACTCTCAGCGTAGAGTACCCGAGAAAGAGGGACGAAGCGAGAAGGACGGCCGAGCCCGCCGCGGCGACGGCGGTCACGGATCTGCCGTCAGTTCGGCGGAATATCTGCCGTCCCCGTCCCGGGAGAGACCCGCGAACACGGTGAAAAAGCCGTTGTCGGTCAGTCTTGAGGCAAAGGGCGACGCGCGCGCCTCGTCGATGGTCCCGGCGTGGATCGACGCGATGATACGCACGCCGGAGGAGGCGGCCTCCTCAACGGCGCGGGCGTCGTCGGAAGAGGCGATCTCGTCGCAGACGATAAACTGCGGCGCCATGGTCCGGGTCGCTATCTCGATCCCCTTTCCCCGGGGGTATCCGAGAAGGAAATCGGCGTTCAGGGGCTCGTCCTCGATGCCGGCGCCAAGCTCGAACCTGGTATCCACCACGGCGACGCGGCGCGCGCTCCCGCCGGAGGCGAGGAGGCAGATCAGCTCTCTGAGCAGCGTTGTTTTGCCTACACCGGGGAGAGAATAAACGAGGGCGTTGTCGCAGAATCCCCGGGATCCCAAAAGGTCGAACAGGCTGTCCGCGGCGCCTGGCGCCCTCTGAGGAATGCGGATCATGATCGAGGTCACGTCCGTCACCGCGTCGATCCTCCCGTCACGGGTGACGGCGCGGCCGCAGATCCCGGCGCGGATGCCGCCGGGAGCGGAGACGAATCCCTCTCTTATGGTGTCGCCGTGGGAGTACATGGAGCCGCCGCAGAGCTTGTCGAGCACGTACGCCGTCTCGTCCGGACGGCAGATCACTCCGCAGGACACGGACTCGTTCCCCATGGTCACGAACAGGGGCCTGCCGGTCCTGATCCGGATCTCGTTGATCCTGCCGGAACGGAGCGCAACGGTCTTTACCGCGGCTTTGGCGAGCCGCACGGGGAGCATATAGAGCGCTTCCCTCTCTTTCGGAGTCTGTCCTTCCGTCGCCGTCGCCCCCTATCTGTTCGTTCTGCTCCATTATACTCGGCGGCTTTCGGCGGTATGACTTGAAAAAAGTCGCGAAAAAATAAAAAAAGGTCTTGCAAATATGTTTTATTTGTGATAGAATAAGGCGTATCTGCGAAAAAGGAGCGGTCCTCTGCCAAGCTCAGCATGAACGTTCCCGCATCAAAAGGAGGTTTCCGTCATGGGAAAGATCGACACTTTTGTTAGTGAGCAGCTCAAAGAGGAAGTACCGCAGTTTAATATTGGCGACACCGTAAGAGTGCACAACAATATCAAAGAAGGTACAAGAGAGAGGATCCAGATGTTCGAGGGTACCGTTATCGGCCGTCACGGCGGCGGTATCTCCGAGACGTTCACCGTTCGCCGCGTGGCTTACGGCTGCGGCGTCGAGAAGACGTTCCCTCTCCATTCGCCTCACGTCGTCAAGGTCGACGTTCTCCGCCGCGGTAAGGTCAGAAGAGCGAAGCTCTACTACCTGCGCGACAGAGTCGGCAAGGCCGCCAAGGTCAAGGAGCTCATCTGACGGCATCGCCGTTCAGAGAAAAATGACGAGAAAACGTCCCGTTCACGAGAACGGGACGTTTTTTTCGTCATTTTTAACACGGAAATGGCGCACTTTTTTTCCCTTTTGTGTAATAAAATAGTATTTGTCGAAAAAACTTGACACGGCGCGAAATAGGTCTTATAATATTGATGTTATTCGAAGACGGGTCGTCATATATTATACGGCAGCGACTGTTCACATCTATTATTCCGGAGGTGTTGAGAATGTTTGAAAAGGTAAAAGACCTTCTCGTTGAGGAGTTGTCCATAAACGGAGACGAGATCACGGAGGATTCCGAGCTGGTCGGAGATCTGGGGATCAATTCCCTTGAGCTTGCCGATCTGGTCCTGCTCTGCGAGGAGAAATTCGGCATCGAGATCGACGAGGATTCGATACACAAGTTCCTCACCGTGGGAGACATCGTCGATTATCTCAGCGAGATCAACGCAAAGTAAACAATAAATGCACTAAGGCCGAGCCGTTAGTGCATTGTTTTTGTCGGGACGAACAGAAAGGTGACAGATATGGAAAAGATTAACGTCAGAGGAATCGAGTTCGACAACGTGACCTTCGACGAGGCCGTCGAGCTGATATACAGCCGCGCCGGCCGCGGAGAGCAGACCGCGGTCTTCACCCCCAACGCGGAGATCGTCCAGGCGTGCGTGGAGGATGAGTCTTTCAGGGATATCATCACGTCAGCCGACGTCCTTCTGCCCGACGGAGTGGGCGTGATCAAAGCCGCGCGTATCCTCGGTACTCCGCTGAAGGAAAAGGTCCCCGGCGTCGAGGTGGGCGAGGCGCTGGTACGGCTCTCCGGCGAGCGGGATCTCCCCGTGTTCCTCATGGGCGGCAAGCCCGGAGTGGCGGAGGAGGCGAAGGAAAAACTGCTGGAGAAATACCCCGGCGCGAAGATCGCCGGGTCATATCACGGATATTTCAAAAAAGAGGGCGAGGAGAACGACGAAGTCGTAAAGATGATAAACGACTCGGGCGCCGGGGCGTTGTTCGTGTGCATCGGCTCGCCGGCCCAGGAAAAATGGATCGCCGCCACCCGCGGGAAGCTCCCCGGAGTGAAGGTGCTGATGGGACTCGGCGGGTCGCTGGACATTTACTCCGGCACGGCGAAGCGCGCGCCGAAGATTTTTATCAAGCTGGGGATGGAGTGGTTCTACCGGCTTTTGAAGGAGCCGAAGCGCATCGGCAGGATGATGAAGCTGCCGAAGTTCTACGTCGGCACGCGAAGATACAAGAGAAAATTGAAGAAAGAGCAGAAAAAACAGAAATAACGCAAAAAAGCGCCTCCGGCATGCCGACTGTTCTAAAGGACAGTCGGCAACGAAATCCACCCTTTTAGGGTGGGTGAAATCGCCTGCGGCGGTGAAATTGCCCCGCGGGCAGTGAAATCCGCCTCGACGGCGGGTGGGTGGATTTCATTTCACCGAACGCGTAAGCGTTCGATTTCACCTAAGGGCGAAGCCCGAAGATTTCACCTT
>JAFWWR010000265.1 GCA_017518025.1 Clostridia bacterium | reverse complement strand
TTACCTTTCTTTTTAAGTATTTCACCGAACGACAGACCGTACTTCGCCGCGATGTCGCGGGCGTAGCTCTTGCCGTCGGGCCTCTCTCTTTTTATGCGGAAGCTGCGGCTCCCGTCGCTGCCGACCTCGGCCACCAGGGTGTCCACCCTCGCTCCGCCGAGTTTTTCGCATTTCTCATTTATATCTCCGACGGAGGACGCAAGATCGTGCAGATGAGTGGAGAACACCGTTCTGCATCCGATGACGGACAGTCCCGCCAGCACCTCGGACGCGATCACCGACGCCTCGTACGCTCCCGTGGACGAGAACGACTCGTCCAGCAGCACGAGACTCCTGTCGGTCACCTGATCGAGTATCTTCTCCAGCCGGGCGCACTCCTCGCCGAGACGGCCTTTGTCGATGGTGTCGTCGCTTCCGGTGGGGAAGTGTGTGTAGATCCCGTCGCAGGGGCTCATCCGGCAGCTGTCGGCGCAGACCGGAAGTCCAAGCCCCGCCATGGCGAAGGCGATGCCCGCGGCGCAGGTGATCACCGATTTGCCGCCTCTGTTGGGCCCGGTCAGCACGTATATCATCCCGTTCTCGTCGAAGGACAGATCGTTCGGAACGGCGGGAGTGTCGAGTTTAAGCTTTATCACGGGGTTTGTCAGTCCCTTCGCCTCGAAGTCACGGCCGCCCAGCGCGTCCGTCAGCTCGGGGTAGGTCAGATGAAGCCCGTTTTTCTCGAGTTTCGCTATAAGCTCCGCGCCTCCGGTCACGAGCTCGATCTCCGGCATCATCCGAAGGAGAAAGTCCGTGTTTTCGAGGACGTATTCCGAGACGATCTTCTTCCAGGACTTCACCGACGAGCGGAACACGTCCGTCAGAGCGGAGTAGAGGGCGTTGGACATGGCGAGCCGTCTGTTTTCCGACTGATTCTTATCAAACGGGGTAAGCGGTGCGATGCAGGTCATCTCGTCGGACCTGAAATCCAGCCGCAGTATCTTCTCCAGAAGCTCGCCCGATTTGAACGGCTCGTTGTTCACGGAGAGCAGCCCCGCGGCGGACGCCTTGAGCTGACCGTCGAGATTGACGCCGATAGTCACGCTTTTTACCTCTCTCACCCGGGAGGTGAGTTCGCCGAGCTTTTTGTTCAGATCCTTGTAGTAGTCGCTGTCGGTCAGCGCGGTGATCCGGTCCGCAAGCTCCCGGAACGCCCGGCTTTCAAGTTTGTCCTTCAGAGGGGCGAGGGCGTCGCGGAGCAGAGTGATGACGGAAATGTAAAGCTCGATCTCCGTGATGCTGTAAAGATACGATTCCGCCGAGCGTGAGGAGTCGCTCCCCATGCGCCGCAGATCCTCTATATCGCAGAGCAGGGGGATCATCTTTTTGAGCGCCCTCGTCAGCTCCGGGTGTCGCACCGCGTCGCGGAAGACCTCCTGACGGTACAGGATGACCTCAGGCACGTCGGTGAAGAAATCCCCGGCGTCGCAACTCTGCATATCTATGAGAAGATCCATCTCGAGCTGCTCCCAGGTATACGGAGACAGAGCCGATCCGGCCACACCGTCGGGCCTCAGATCAAGATGATCCCCGGGGTAGAGAAGACTGAGATCGCTTTCAAACAGCGCGGGTCCCGATCCTGCCATACTGCGCTCCTTTCCACCGCTCCGAGCGGACGAAAAATCCTTAATAATTTATTTTACCATATAATCCGCGATTTTACAATAGCCGGAAGGGCGATTTCCTTGATTACGAGCAGATCAGCCCGCCGATATACCCGAGGGACTTCTTCAGGGCGGCGGTTACGATGCCGGAGCCGTTCATGGCGGGGGACTCGAGAGTCACGGATCCCCCGTATCCGATCTTCCGGAGCATTTTCGCGATCATGGGGAAGTCCGCTGTCCCGTCCCCGGGCTGATAGATCGGGTGGATGGCGGAAAAATCGGGCGCCTCTCCCCGCACGTCCCCTATGTGGACGTGGCGGATCCTTGCGGCGATGCCGGGGTCCGACAGCGTTTCCTTCGCCTGCCGGTGGAAGGTGGCGAAGCGCGTGTCGAACACCAGACCGCACCTTGAGAGGTGGCGGCCGAGGGACCGCCAGTTCGTCAGCGGATCGTGAGTGGTGCAGGGCACGTTCTCCACAAGCAGCTTCAATCCGAATCCCTCCGCCGTCACGATGAGGCCGCCGAGGGCGTCCGTGTTGTACTCAACGTGGGAATCCGAGTTGAGCCCGCCCCACAGATGGAGCACCGCCGACTTCGACCCCGCCCGCGCCGCCGCGTCGCAGTTGAGACGGAACAGTTCTTCCGCCTCCGCGCGGATATCCGCGGCGAGTCCCGCGTCGTCCTCCGCAGCGGCGGCAGCGTCGGAAAGGAGCGTTCCCACCTGTTTTTCAATGTGTGTCACGGGGACGTTCACTCCGGTCTCCCGGAAGGTGCGGATAACGTCGTCCGTTTTATCGTAGTAGAAGGGGAGCATCATCAGCTCCGCGCCGTCGCAGAGCCCTTCCGAGACGAAGGACGATACGTGACGGATCGCCCGTCTGTAGTCGAATCCGTTGTATCTGCTCACCATTGTCCCTGTGGAGCAGAGAAGCGTCAGTTTCCTTTCCATCGTCCCGTTCCCCTCTTTCCGCTTTTTTTACAAAGTAGATTGTATCATAAAATGATTATTTATTCAAGAAGTCGCATGGACAACGGCTTGATTTTGTGATATACTTGTACCGATTTTATTGAAACCGAAAGGGGAATGCCCCATGACGAACCTGATACTGCCCCGTGGCTACAGACCGAAGCTCGACGTGTACGACACACAGCGGGCCATCGAATTCATAAAGGACGCCTTCAGGACCGATCTCGGCGAGGCGCTCTCACTGAAGCGCGTCTCCGCTCCGCTTTTCGTGAGAGAGGACTCGGGTCTCAACGACAACCTGAACGGCTACGAACGCCCGGTGTCCTTCGATATCCCCGCGGTGGGGATCGACGCGCAGGTGGTCCATTCCCTGGCAAAGTGGAAGCGGCTGGCTCTTGCGAAATACGATTTCCGCCCCGGAAAAGGGCTCTATACCGACATGAACGCCATCCGCAGGGACGAGGACCCCGACAATATCCATTCCGTTTACGTGGACCAGTGGGACTGGGAGAAGATAATCGGCGAGGGGGACCGGAATCTGCCGTTCCTCTACGACACGGTGAAGAAGATCGTCGGCGCCGTCTGCGACACGAACGAAAAACTGCGCAGCGCTTTTCCGGCTCTCGACTGCGTGATCGACAGGGAAGTGACTTTCGTCACCTCGCAGGAGCTGGAGGATATGTACTCCGACAAGACCCCCAAAGAGAGGGAGGCGCTGTTCGTCCGGGACCACAGAACGACCTTCATCGCGCAGATCGGCGGGAAGCTCCGCTCGGGCAAGTCCCACGACGGCCGTGCGCCGGACTACGACGACTGGGATCTGAACGGCGATATCATCCTGTGGAACGACGTTCTCGGCATCCCCTTCGAGATATCCTCCATGGGCATCCGCGTCAGCCCGGAATCGCTGAAGCGCCAGCTCCGCGAGGCGGGGTGCGTCGAGAGGGAAGCCCTCTCGTTCCATAAGATGCTTCTCGGCGGAGAATTGCCCCTCACCATGGGCGGCGGCATCGGTCAGTCACGCCTCTGTATGCTCCTGATGCAGACGGCGCACATCGGCGAGGTGCAGGCGTCCGTCTGGGACGCCGAAACGCTTGAAAAATGCGCCGCGGCGGGGATCAGGATCCTTTGATACAAGAAAAAAATCCGTTCGGTTTAAGTTACACCGAACGGATCTTTTTTTATCAATATCAGTTTCCGAGCTCCCCTAAGGGGATCTTCTCTCCGGTCGCCCGGTTCATCACCTGTCCGTCTTCCACGGCGGACACGCCGTATCCCTCCGCCAGGACCATATACGTCCCGTCGTCGTTTGCTCCGAGGCAGACGAGATAATCCGTCCCCTCTATGAAAGAGACGCCGTTTTCCTCATTCATATAGGTCACGCCGATATTCTTCGCCTCTTCCTCGGTGAAGTCGTAACCCGCCTTCGCTCTCTCTTCCTCTCCCATGGCGTTCATGTAATCGAACATCGACACCGTGCCGCCGTAGTAGGAAATACCGATCGTTTCTCCTTCATAGGAGCCCTTTACGACCTCGACCACCTCAAATTCGGCAGTTGTCAGGGGGAGTCCGCCGCTCGACAGCACCGTCTCCCGATCGCCGAGACAAACGCCCCGGATCACGAGATCGGCGCCCGCGAAAACATCGTTCAGATCGGTGAAAACGTAGTCGAAATTCGCCGAGACGAAGCGCTCTTCGGCATACCCGGCGGTATCTTCCTTCTTTGTGCCTTCTCCGACGGGATCGGGAACCGCGAGCTGAGTCTGTTCGTTGTCCGGCTTTAAGACGGACGGATTTTGCTTCTGATCGGCCGAGCAGGCGCACAAAAGAAGAAGGATGGACAAGGTCAGAGTGATGACAATGGCTTTTTTCATAATGAAATTCTCCTTTTGAATTCTTTTCTACTTAATTATACGATCCGCGCGTGAATTATCCTTACAGCTTTTTGAATTTATTTCAACTTTTTTGAAAAATCACGCACTTGACATTTTTCATCCGCCTTGATATGATATAATCCGATATGACAAGGATACTTCGGGGAAAGAGGTGACGGATGGTGAAACGCAGAAGAAGAGTTGACAAAAGAGTTTTCCGCGCCGTCGGCAACGTCGTACTTGCCGTTGTCCTCATCGCCGTCGCTGTCCTGTTCATACTAAACTATTTCGGAATAAAGCCGGGACGGCTCTTCGCCCACACCCGGGACGTGTCCGTCCACTTCATCGACGTGGGACAGGGCGACGCGGCGCTTGTGCTGACCAAAGAGCACGCCGTCCTGGTGGACGCGGGACCCGTGGCGGCGGCGGGAAAGACCGCCGAATACGTCAGGTCCTATACGTCAAAACTCGACTACGTCCTCATCAGCCACCCCCACGAGGATCACATGGGCGGCCTGCCGAAGATCATCGAAACGGTGGAAGTGGACGCGATCATCATGACCGCCGACGGGTCCGATTCCGCGTTTTTCACCCGGACCCTGGACCTGATCGAGGAATACGGCATTGACGTCTACGAGGCGAAGCCCCGGGACCTGTACCGCGCCGGCGATATCACTCTTGAGATCCTCACCCCGCTCAGGTATCACGAAAACAAGAACGACAACAGCGCCGCGGCGCGTGTGACGGTGGACGGGTTCTCCATCCTGTTCACCGGCGATACGGAGACCGAGGAGGAGGCGGAGCTTGTGGCGGAGTACGGCGACCATCTCCGCTCCGACGTGCTGAAAGCGGCGCACCACGGCTCGAGCACTTCCACCTCCCGGGAATTCCTCAAATGTGTCTCTCCGTCCGTCGCCGTGATCTCCTGCGGAAAGGGCAACGAATACGGTCACCCTCACGCATCGGTGCTGAAAAACCTCAAAAAGATCGGCTGCGAGATCCACCGCACCGACAACGAGGGCACGGTCGTTATCAGGATCAAAGACGGCAAACTGAAGGTTTCGGAATAAAGAAAACTCACCCCCGGTCAAATTCGTTTTGACCGGGGGTGATCTGCGCCTTTTACTCGTAGAGCTTCGAGTACTTCGTGAGTCTCTCGTACTTCGCCTTTGCGTTGTCGGCGGCTTTGTTGAAGAGCATTTCGGCTCTCTCGGGGTTGGACGCCGCAAGTCTGCTGTAGCGGTTCTCGCTCTTGATGAACTCGATGTAGTCCTCGGTCGGCTCCTTGGAGTCGAGGGTGAACGGGTTCTTGCCCTCCGCCTTGAGAGCGGGGTTGAACCGGAACATCTGCCAGTAGCCGGCGGCTACCGCTTTCTTCATCTCGAGCTGGCAGTTCTGCATACCGCCCTTGACGCCGTGCATCTCGCAGGGCGCGTAAGCGATGACGATGGACGGACCGTGATAAGCTTCCGCCTCGCGGAGGGCCTTCAGGGTCTGATTCATGTCGGCGCCCATGGCGATCTGCGCCACGTAGACGTAGCCGTAGGACATGGCGATCTCGGCGAGATTCTTCTTGCCGATGGCCTTGCCGGCGGCCGCGAACTGAGC
The DNA here is from genome assembly GCA_017518025.1 of Clostridia bacterium. Lineage (GTDB taxonomy): Bacteria > Bacillota > Clostridia > Oscillospirales > CAG-272 > RUG11130. The sequence goes on along the minus strand of JAFWWR010000265.1, from coordinate 2,851 downwards.
GACCTGACCGATGTTGGAGGCCTTCGAAGCCTGTCCGCCGGTGTTGGAGTACACCTCGGTGTCGAAGACCAGGATGTTCACGTCCTCGCCGGAGGCGATAACGTGGTCAAGTCCGCCGAAGCCGATATCATACGCCCAGCCGTCGCCGCCGAAGATCCATACGGACTTCTTGGTGAGGTAATCGCGGCCTTCCAGGATCTCGCGCTCTGCGGGAACGGTTTCGCAGGTCCCGCGGTCGACGTCGTCCTGAAGCATTGCGCACATGTGAGCCGTGGCCGCTTCGTTGGCTTCCGGATCGTCCAGAGTGTTGAGGTAGCCCTCGAGGCAGCCGGTCCACTCTTCGGTGCATCCCATCTCGCGGTAGCGTTCAAGGAGCGCCTTGACTTTTCCGATCAGTCTGTTGCGGAGAGTCTTCTGGCCGAGGTAGATGCCGAGACCGTGCTCTGCGTTGTCTTCGAACAGGGAGTTGGCCCATGCGGGACCGTGACCGGTCATCTTGTTTACGGTATAGGGAGTCGCCGGCGCGCTGCCGCCCCAGATGGAGGAACAGCCGGTGGCGTTGGAGATATACATCCTCTCGCCGAAGAGCTGTGTCACGAGACGTGCGTAAGAGGTCTCGGCGCAGCCCGCGCAGGAGCCGGAGAACTCAAGCAGCGGCTGCTTGAACTGGCTTGCCTTGACGGTGGTGCCGATGATGTCCTTCTTTTCGGTGACGTTGGCGATCGCCCAGTCCCATGCCTCCTGCTGGTCCAGCTGAGATTCCTGAGATACCATCTCGAGGGCTCTCTTGTCTTCCTTGGTGGGGCAGGCCTTGACGCAGAGGGTACAGCCCATGCAGTCCAGCGGAGAGATGCCCATCATGAACTTGTATTCGGTCTTGATGATCGGCTTCTCGGCGAACTTCGCGGATGCGGGAGCCGCCGCGGCCTCCTCCGCCGTCATTGCGAACGGACGGATGGTGGCGTGCGGGCAAACGAACGCGCACTGGTTGCACTGGATGCAGTTTTCGGGATGCCATACGGGGACGTCCACGGCGACGCCGCGCTTCTCGTAAGCCGCGGAGCCCTGCGGGAACGTGCCGTCCGCGTGATCCACGAAGGCGGAGACGGGGAGCTTGTCGCCGCGCATCATCCCAACGGGATGAACGACGGTGTTGACGAACTTCACCAGATCCGCTCTCGGACCCTCGGCGACCTTCTCCTTGACGGAGGGATCGAGAGTCTTCCAGGACTCGGGAACTTCCACTTTGACGATGGCGGTGACACCGGCGTCGATGGCCTTGTAGTTCATTTCGACCACGGCGTCGCCCTTCTTCTGGTAGGACTTCTTCGCCATGTACTTCATGTACTCGACGGCCTTGTCGATGGGCATGATGTTCGCCAGAGCGAAGAACGCGGACTGCAGGATGGTGTTGGTGCGCTTGCCCATACCGATCTCACGGGCCTTGTCGATGGCGTTGACGATGTAGAAATCTATGTTGTTCTCCGCGATGTATTTCTTCGCGGCGGCGGGCATGTGCTGCTCCAGCTCCTCGGGGGTCCACTGGCAGTTCAGCAGGAACTTGCCGCCCGGCTTGATATCGTTGACGATCTCGAATCCCTTGACTATGTAGGACGGGTTGTGGCACGCCACGAAGTCCGCCTTGGTGATGTAGTAGGGGCTCTTGATGGGCTTGTCGCCGAAACGCAGGTGGGAAATGGTGACGCCGCCGGTCTTCTTGGAGTCGTACTGGAAGTACGCCTGGATGAACTTGTCGGTGTGGTCGCCGATGATCTTGATGGAGTTCTTGTTGGCTCCGACGGTTCCGTCGCCGCCGAGACCCCAGAACTTGCAGGAGATCGTGCCCGCGGGGGCAGTGTCGGGAGCCGGCTCCTCGTCAAGGGATCTGCCGGTCACGTCGTCCACGATACCGATGGTGAAGTTCGCCTTCGGCTGATCCTGCTCGAGGTTCTTGTAAACGGCGAACACGGACTGCGGAGGAGTATCCTTCGAGCCGAGACCGTAACGGCCGCCCACGACCTTGATGTCGGATCTGCCGGTGACGTTCAGCGCGGCGACCACGTCGAGGTACAGCGGCTCGCCCAGCGCGCCGGGCTCTTTGGTCCTGTCGAGGACCGCGATCTTCTTGACCGTCTCCGGGATCGCCTCGGAGAGCTTCTCGGCCACGAAAGGTCTGTACAGACGGACCTTCACGAGACCCACCTTCTCGCCCGCGGCGAGCATGTAGTCGATGACTTCCTCGCAGACGTCGCAGAAGGAGCCCATCGCCACGATGACGCGCTCTGCGTCCGGCGCGCCGTAGTAGTTGAACAGCTTGTAGTCGGTGCCGATCTTTTCGTTGATCTTGTTCATGTATTCCTCGACCACGGCCGGGAATGCGTCGTAATACTTGTTGCACGCTTCTCTGTGCTGGAAGAAGATGTCGCCGTTCTCGGCGGAGCCGCGGAGCACGGGATGCTCGGGGTTGAGGGCTCTCTTGCGGAACGCCGCGATGGCGTCCTTGTCAACCATTTCCTTCAGGTCTTCGTAGTCCCACACCTCGATCTTCTGGATCTCGTGAGAGGTCCTGAAGCCGTCGAAGAAGTTGAGCACGGGAACGCGGCCCTTGATGGCGGCAAGATGCGCCACCGCGGCCAGATCCATGACCTCCTGCGGGTTGGACTCAGCCATCATGGCGAAACCGGTCTGACGGCACGCGTAAACGTCGGAGTGGTCGCCGAAGATGTTCAGCGCATGGCTGGCGACGCAGCGCGCGGAGACGTGGATCACGCAGGGAAGGAGTTCACCGGCGATCTTGTACATATTGGGGATCATCAACAGCAGACCCTGGGACGCCGTGTACGTCGTGGTG
>JAFWWR010000264.1 GCA_017518025.1 Clostridia bacterium | reverse complement strand
AGGGAGGTATAAGAAATGAAAAAAATCACGTCAATTCTTTTGGTAATGATACTTTGCGTATCTCTGCTCGCTTCCTGCGGGAAGAGCGCGCCGGGCAAGACCGGGACCGGGACCCAGGCGGAGACCGGGGAGCCCGTAGTGACCGATTCCCCGGTGACGACCGACGAGCCCGTGGCGACCGACCCGCAGGAGACCGATCCGCCCGCGCCGGAGAAGCCCGAAATGCCGTCTCAGGACTACATCGGGACCTGGTACACGAACGAGACCGGCGAGCGTCCGCTTTATATGTATGAGGGGAGCATCAGGATCCTCAGAATAACGGACGAATATATCCATTTCAACACAAATCTGAAAAATGACGGCGGAGAGTGGATCCATATTCCTTATTTCGCGATGCCCCGGAACGGAGAGTACGTTTTCAGCAAGGAAGTATGCGACCTCCTCGGCAAGTCTTACGGAGGCGGGGACGACGCCGTGAACGGCACTCTGACATTCGGGGATCATTCCGTGACTCTGACGCTTGGCGATCAGGTTCCCGACGAGTCTCTGAAGGGAATGTCCGTCACGTTCACGATCCAGGATCAGGCGGATTTCCTCGACTGGCCCGCGGAGGGTCTTCCCGACACGGTGACCGATGAGATCAACGCCACCATCGACGAAATGGAAGAAAAGGGCTGGGAGAACATCCGGGTCCTCGACCACGAGCCCGAAACAACAGATTTTTGGGGGCAGTCTATCGAACCGTATGATAATCCCGAAGGCGACGACCTTTACTGTGTGATAGGAAGATACTACCGCACGTACGTTGTCATGACTCTGAAATACGACGCCGGGACAGGTGAATGCTCGAGGGTAAGAGTGTATTATATGCCCGGCCATTTGAATACCGAAAACGAAGTAGAGAGCTTTCTTGAACAGTACTACCCGGAAAACGCCGGTACTCCGTTTATTGTTCCCGCGGACGATTATCGCATGGCTTACTCGACCGAAGGGGATAATTCGCGTGAGCTGCCCGAGGGCGTAGGACCCCGTCAGCCCGAGGAGGACGACGAGTGGGTCAAGGCGAACCGCGTGATCCCCGACGAGATACCGGAGTTCGACAAAGAGAGTGTCGATATAATGAGTGACTATGATATAATGAATTCGGGTTTCTACTGGTGGTTCAATACTGTTCCGAAATACAGGTCGACTTACTACGCCAACATTTATGAGGTATGGGAGCTTGTGGATCGAGAGGAACTCACACAATGGAGATCGGAAACGATGGTATTTGACCGCGTATACGGTATCGAGCCCGACGAGATGTACCTTGTGACTTTTATAAAACATTTCCATATCACGAGGGAGCAGTTTGACACGGCCTTGGAAGAACTCAGAAAGAACGATGAAGAGCGATTAAACAGAGAAGGATCGAACGACAAGCCGAAGGACGAAAGATTCGAGATCCCGAACGGCGACATAATCTACACCTTCGACAACGAGATCATCAATAACTACTACCGTAGAGATCAGGGATAAAGGATCGCCGGGAGAACGGGTTACCGTTCTCCCGGCGGTTATATTTTGCGGCGGGGCCGCAAAGTTATATTGTCCCTGCGGGACAGTTATATTGCCGTCTTTGACGGCAGTTATATTTTGCAGCGGGGCCGCAAAGTTATATTGCGCCTTTTCTCTCATACCTCGTCGCACCTGCACGTAAGGTCGTATTCCTCCGCCATGCGGTCCCAGGTGGCGCGGTCCACCTGACCGGTGGCGGGCAGGGAGTTCACCTGCTGGAACCGTTTCACCGCCTCCTCGGTCTCCCCGTCCATCACGCCGGTCAGCGGCAGATGACCGGTGTCGTAGTGGAGCGACAGGTCGTTCAGTATGATCTGCACGATGCAGATCAGATCCCCCTGCTCGCCCGGGGTGGTGACGTACCCTTTTTTCTGCGGGAACGGACATATCGCCGCAGGCGGCGAGCTGAGGCGGCGGCATTCGCGGAACTCGTCCCACAGTCTGTCCTTCGTCGACCCGTCCACGGCTCCGGTGGGGTCGAGCCCGTGCGTCTCCTGAAACCGCCTCACGGCGGCTCTCGTCCCATCGTCGTACCGCCCTGTCACAGGTACCCTCATGATTTTGTCCTCCCGCACGAGGCCGATGAGTCGAAGCATCTCCTGCAGAGCGCTCACCGCCTCGTTTTTGCCGGCGGCCCGGCTGTTTTTCTCCATGT
>JAFWWR010000263.1 GCA_017518025.1 Clostridia bacterium | reverse complement strand
CTCATGCACGGAACAGGGATTCACCACCTATACCTGCTCCGGATGCGGCGATATTTACGTTGACGAATACACCGATCCTCTCGGCCACGACTGGGGAGAGTGGACAGTCACTACCGATCCGACCTGTACAGAAGCCGGAGAGCAGACGAGGGTCTGCGCCCGCTGCGGCGAGACGGAAACTCAGTCCGTCGACGCCTTCGGCCACGACTGGGATACGGTCGTGACGACCCCCTCCTGCGAGGCGCAGGGGTACACGACGCACACCTGCTCCCGCTGCGGAGAGACGTACGCAGACGAATACACGGACGCCCTCGGCCACGACTGGGACGACGGCGAGGTGACCGTTCCCGCCACGGAGAAAGAGGACGGGATCATGACTTACACCTGCCGCAGATGCGCCAAGACAAGGACCGAGGTCATCCCCAAAACGGGCAGAGACCTCATAGACTCCACAAAGGTTTTCAAAGACGTCAAGCCGGGCAAATGGTATACGGAAGCCATCGATTACGTTTATACCTACGAGCTCATGAACGGAATGACGGACGACACCTTTGCGCCGAACGCCGATATGAGCCGTGCGATGCTCGTCACCGTGCTGTGGCGCGCCGAGGGCTCTCCGGCGCCTAAGGGAAGCGCACCGTTCACCGATCTCAAGGCCGGATGGTATAAGGACGCCGTTGCGTGGGCGTATGAGAACAAGATAGTCAACGGTATCACTGAGACTTCCTTCGCGCCCGATTCCTCCGTCACCCGTGAGCAGATCGCCGCGATCTTCTACCGATTTGCCGGGTTCAAGGGCCGCGACGTGAGCGGCGCCGCCGATATCACAAAGTTCCCGGACGGCTCAAAGGTCAGCAAGTACGCCCGGCCCGCCATGTCGTGGGCGGTGGCTGACGGCCTTATTTCAGGCACGAAGATCGGAGGCACGGATTACCTCGATCCCAAAGGCAACGCAACGCGCGCGCAGGTCGCGACGATACTGATGAGATATCTGTCCGGCGGCAGATCGTGACGAATAACAGATCGGAAAGGAATGACGATGTGAAAAAACTGATCCCGGTATTGATCCTTCTTTTCTTCATCATGTGCGCGTTTAACACGATAAACGCATTGATGCAGTGCAGGAAAGAACAGGAAAAATAAAAAAACCGGCGTCTTCGGTCATCGAAGACGCCGATTTTGATTTCATTTTGCGTCGTACCACGTGTCTCCGGTGGACACGTCCGCCACCAGAGGGACGGAAAGGGAAACGGCGTCTTCCATTTCACGCCGTAGTATCTCCGCCGCCTCTTTTTCGCAGGCCCGCGACGCGTCGACGATAAGCTCGTCGTGTACCTGCATGATCAGCTTGGCGTCGATGCCGGCGTCGTTCAGAGCCCGCTCGACGTTGATCATGGCGATTTTGATCACGTCGGCCGCGCTGCCCTGGATGGGGCTGTTCATCGCCACCCGTTTTCCGAACGCCTGAACGTTTTTGTTGGCCGATTTTAGCTCCGGAATATATCGGCGTCTGCCGAACATCGTCTCGACGTAACCTTTTTCGACAGCTGCATTCACCGTATTTTTCAGGTATTCGTCGACTTTCGGGTACGTCATGAGATACCCTTCGATATATTCCTTCGCGCTCTTTCGCGAGATACCGAGATCCTGGGAAAGAGAATAATCTCCGATCCCGTAAACGATGCCGAAATTGACCGCTTTCGCCCTTCTTCTCATCTCCGGGGTCACCTCCCCGGGCGGGATCCCGAACACCTGCGACGCAGTCGTGGCGTGTATGTCGAGCCCGTCCCGGAAAGACCCGATCATGGTCTCGTCTCCGGACAGATGCGCCAGCAGCCGCAGCTCGATCTGTGAGTAGTCCGCGTCGATGAGGACCCGGTCCGATCCGTCGGAGGTGAAGTACCTCCGCAGCTCCCGTCCGAGACCCCCTCTCACCGGGATGTTCTGCAGATTCGGGTCGCTGGACGACAGCCGTCCCGTGGCGGTACCGCACTGATTGAACGTGGTGTGTATCTTGCTTTCCCCGTCAGCCATTGCGGCGAGATTTTCGCCGTAGGTGCTCCTCAGCTTCATCACCTCGCGGTAGCTCAGTATCTGTCCCACGATCGCGTGGTACGGCCTGAGCGAATTAAGCGTATCAGCGTCGGTGGAATAGCCGGTTTTCGTCTTTTTGAAGGAGGGGAGCCCCAACTCCTCGAACAGCACCTGCCCCAGCTGTTTCGTCGAGTTCAGATTGAACTCGTGTCCCGCCGTGGCGTAAATGGCGTCGATCAGTTTTTCCTCCATGTCCCCCAGCAGCGCGGAAAAGGCGATCAACCCGTTTTTGTCGAGTTTGAATCCCCTCCGTTCCATCTTTGACAACACTGCGGAAAGGGGGATCTCGATCTCATGAAGCAGGGAAATCATTTTCTCTTTTTCGAGTTCTTTTTTCAGCTCCTCCGCGCACTTCGCAACGGTCTCCGCCATTCCGACTCCCTCGCCGTAGGGCGCGCCGCACCTGATTGCGGCGTTCTCCGGCGTGTACGTCCCCCTTCCGGGATCGAGCAGGTATGACGCCAGCATCACGTCGAACGCGCACTCCGGCTCTATCCCGAACGCGGAGCAGTCACCGAGCAGTTTTTTGAAATCGTGGCAGACGATCGGCCTGCCTGACAGAACGTGCGCCGCCGCTTCCGGCGACACGTCGCTCACGACGTATGACCTCCCGCCGGTGTAGAACGACAGAGTATTACCGTCGAGCGCCACCGCCGTGTCCCCGTCGACGGTGAGTTTCAGGACCTCGTCGCAGGTCAGCCGCGCAGCCGGGCGCGCTTCCGCCCCGGCAGCGGCCTTTTTTACCGGCGCGGCGCCGTCTTTCGGGATGCCGAACTTCACCGCGAGACTGCCGAAAGCGAGCCGGCGGAACAGTTCGCCCAGCGCGTCGGTATCGACCCCTTTCGTAACGTATGCGTCGATATCACCGCCCACGGGAGCCGTCCTGCAGATAGTCGCCAGTTCCCGGGACATATAGGCGAGATCCTTGTTTTCTGCGAGCTTCGTCCTCACAGACGGGGTCGAGCCGAAAAATCCGTTTTCCTCGTCTTCGTAGAGCCTGTCGAGCCCGCCGGACGCAGAAAGGAGTTTTATGGCTGTCTTTTCTCCGATCCCGGGTACCCCGGGGATGCAGTCGGACGTGTCGCCCATCAGCGCTTTCAGATCGATGAACAGCTCCGGCGGTATCGTGTAAACGTCCGTGAAATGAGTCCTGTCGAACGTCTCGTCCTCCTTGTTCCTCAGCAGGCAGATCTTCGTTCTGTCGGAGATGAGCTGGAGCGAATCGCGGTCGCCGGTGATGACGTAGGAATCTATCTCTCCCTTTTCGTCAGCCGCGCGGCAGACCGTGCCGATGATGTCGTCCGCCTCGTATCCGGGGCACTCCAAAAGGGTAAAGCCCATCGCCCGCGCCGCTTCCTTTGCAATGGGAAGCTGTACCGCAAGCTCGTCCGGCATCCCGTGACGGTTCGATTTGTACTTGTCGTACATCTTGTGACGGAACGTTTTCTCCTTCGTATCGAAGGTACAGACCATATACGAAGGTTCAAACCGATCCATATACCTTTTCAGCGTCGTCACGAATCCGTATACGGCGTTGGTGGGAGTTCCGTCAGGTGCGCTGAGCTCCCTGATCCCGTAAAACGCTCGATTCAGAACGCTGTTCCCGTCGATCACGATAAGTCTGTCCATTTTCTTCTCCCTTTCGGTCGGATTTCCCGCTATTTTGCTCATCTTCGGCGCGGATGTTGATTATTTATCTTGATTTTTCGTAAAAAATATTATATATTATAGGGTGAGCGTTTCATTTGGGACGCCGCGTTCCGGGAAGGAGGCTCGAAGATGAATAAGATAATAAAGTTTTTCACGCGACGGCTGGTCCTTGTCAGTCTTCTTATTCTCGTACAGTTTTTGCTGATCGCAGCCACCCTTATGCTTCCCGGAAAAAGGTATTTTGCGATCTATTATCTCACCACGTGGGTGATGGGCGTGATCTTCATGTTCCGCATCATAAATCGCAAGGACAACCCCGTCTACAAGATCGGCTGGCTCATCATCGTTCTTCTCCTGCCGCCCTTCGGCGTCGCCGTATACATCATTTTCCGCGGCAACACGCTGTCGAAGAGGAAGAAAGAGAAGCTCGCGTCCATCGAGCAGTCGATAAAGCGCGGCCTTGAGGAAACGATCGGCGGCGAGCGCGCCGTGATCGAGGATCCCGAGGCGAAGAAACAGTCGGATTATATCTCAAACTGCGCGTTCACGGATCCTTATTCCGACGGAGATATCGAATATTATCCCACCGGAGAGGATATGCTGGAGCCGTTCCTCGAAGCGTTGCGTTCAGCGGAGAAATACATCTTCATCGAGTATTTCATCATCGGGCGGGGAAAAATGTGGGACAGCGTCCATGAGATACTCCTCGAAAAGGTGAAACAGGGCGTGGACGTCCGTGTGATCTACGACGATATGGGTTCCATCAACAGCGTGGGTTTCGGATTCCGCAAGGAACTGGAAAAAGAGGGCATTAAGTGCCAGGTGTTCAGCCGGTACATCCCCGTGCTCTACGCCCGCCTCAACAACCGGGACCACAGAAAGATCTGCTCCGTCGACGGGAAGGTGGCGTTCACCGGCGGCATCAACATCGCCGACGAATATATAAACGCGATAACCCGTTTCGGTTACTGGAAGGACAACGCAGTGAAGGTCACCGGAAGGTGCGCCTGGGCCTTCACCGTGATATTCCTGTCCATGTGGGAGTACTACGAATCGTCGCCCGAAGGAGAGGAAGGATTCGCGAAATATATGCCTGATTCGTTCCCCGGGGAGACTCCCGGCGTGGTACAGCCGTATACGGACAACCCGATGGACGACGTCAACGTGGGCGAGGCGGTCTACATGAATCTGCTCTACGGCGCGAAGAAGTATATCTGGATCACTACTCCGTATCTTATAATCGACTATCAGCTCGAGCAGGCGCTCATAAACGCCGCTCAAAGCGGCGTCGACGTGAGGATCGTCACTCCGGGCATCCCCGACAAGCGTATGGTCTATCAGTCCACCAAAGCGCATTATGAAAAGCTCGTCCGGGGCGGAGTGAAGCTTTACGAATACGAACCCGGATTCCTGCACGCAAAGACGTTCGTCTGCGACGACAAGTTTTCGACGGTCGGGACGATCAACCTCGACTTCCGCAGTCTGTATCTTCATTTTGAGTGCGGCGTGTGGATCTACGATTCGCCGGTGATTTCCGATATCAAGAAGGACTACGAGGATATCCTCGCCGTCAGCCGTCAGATCACCCTTGAGGACTGCAAGGCGAACGTGTTCACCCGGCTCAAACGGTCACTGATCGAGCTCATCGCTCCCATGATCTGACCGGGCGAGATATCCGCTTCCGGTCTGCTGACCCGCGAAGCCGTGCTGACGCAGGACTTCGTAAACGGCGATCGCCGCGGAATTTGAAAGATTGAGACTCCGGAGCGACTCCCGCATTGGGATCCGGACGCATCTGTCGAGATTTGCGCGGAGAAGCTCCTCGGGAAGACCCTTCGTCTCCTTGCCGAAAAACAGGTAGACCGGCAGAGGGTAACGGACTTCCGTATACGCCCTCGGGGCTTTGGTCGAGAAGAGATAGAACTCGGCGTCCGGGTGCTTTGCGAAGAAATCGGAGATCCCGTCGTAGTAGGTTATGTCGAGCTGATACCAGTAGTCGAGTCCCGCCCGTTTCAGCTTTTTGTCGTCCGGCTCGAATCCCATGGGACGGATCAGATGGAGCGCTGCTCCGGTGGCGGCGCAGGTCCGGGCGATATTTCCCGTGTTCTGCGGTATCTCCGGCTCCACCAGTACGATATTGATATCAGCCATAGTACACACTCCCGCTTTTTCAGTCGTTTTTATTATAAACCCCGCGGCGTCGGATTTCAAGAGGCACCTGCGCCGTCCGCCGATTTTTCCGTCGCAGGGCGGCCGGGGCAAAAGCAGAGTATATTTTCTGGAGGAATAACATAAATGAGTATTATCACGAAGGTTTTCGGCACTTACAGCGACAAGCAGATCAAGAAGATCACGCCGATACTGAAACAAGTCAACGAACTCGGCGAAAAGTATAAAAACATGAGCGACGCCGATATGACCGCCATGACTCCGAAATTCAAGGAGCAGCTTGCGGCGGGCGCCACCCTCGACGACATCATGCCCGAGGCGTACGCCCTTGTGCGCGAGGCGGCGGATCGCGTGCTGGGCAAGCGTCCCTTCGACGTGCAGATCCTCTGCGGAATTCTTCTCCACCAGGGAAGGATCACCGAGATGAAGACCGGTGAAGGTAAGACCCTTGTCGCCGTCCTGCCGTCGTATCTCAACGCGCTGACAGGTAAAGGCGTACACATCGTCACCGTCAACGACTACCTCGCCCGTCTCGGGTGCGAGGAAATGGGCAGAGTCCACGAATTCCTCGGCCTTTCCACCGGACTTATCGTCCACGACGGCTCGCGTGAGGAAAAACAGCACGCTTATAACTGTGACATCACCTACGGAACGAACAACGAATTCGGTTTCGACTACCTCCGTGACAATATGGTCACCTACATGGAGGACCGGGTACAGAGAGGGCATAATTTCGCCATCGTTGACGAGGTTGACTCCATCCTCATCGACGAGGCGAGGACTCCTCTTATCATTTCCGGTCAGGGCTCGGAAGTCGATCCGCTCTATGAGATGGCTGACCGCTTTGCGAGATCTCTGTCGAAGTTCGTCATCAAGGAAATGGACACCAAGCAGGATTACGACGACGTCAGCGAAGACTATATCGTCGACGAGAAAGCCAACACCACGACGCTCACCGCGTCAGGCGTTGCAAAGGCGGAGAAATATTTCGGTATAGAGAATCTCTCCGACCCGGAAAACGCCAATATCTCTCACCACATCTATCAGGCACTCAAGGCCCACGGCACGATGAAGCTCGACACTGATTACGTCATCAAAGACGGCGAGATCATCATCGTCGACACCTTCACCGGCCGTCTCATGCCGGGACGCCGCTATTCCGACGGCCTTCATCAGGCGATCGAGGCGAAGGAAGGCGTGCAGATCAAGAGAGAGAACCGCACCATCGCGACGATCACATTCCAGAACTACTTCCGTATGTACGGTAAGCTCTCCGGCATGACCGGAACGGCTCTCTCCGAGGAAAACGAGTTCCGCGAGATATACAATATCGACGTCGTGGAAGTCCCGACGAACAAGCCCATGATAAGGGTCGACCATCCGGACGTGGTCTATAAGACCAAAAACGGCAAGGACCGCGCCATCATCGAGCAGATCAAGAGGTGCCACGAAAAAGGGCAGCCGGTGCTGGTCGGTACCGTATCCATCGAGAAGTCGGAGGAACTGTCGAAGAAGCTGAAGCGAGAAGGAATAAAGCACACGGTCCTTAACGCAAAGTATCACGAAAAAGAAGCGGACATCGTCGCCCAGGCAGGTCAGCTGGGCGCCGTCACCATCTCCACCAATATGGCGGGCCGCGGTACCGACATCATGCTGGGCGGCAACGCCGAATATCTGGCGAAATCCGAAATGAGAAAAGAGGGATACGAGGAAGAAGTCGTCGCATTGGCGACCGGTTATTCCACCTCCGTATCCGACGAGATAAAGGAAGCGCGGGCTCATTACAGAGAGCCTTTCCGCAAATTCCAGGAGAAGATCAAACCCGAGGCGGAGAAGGTCTGCGAGGCGGGCGGTCTGTTCGTTATAGGCACGGAACGTCACGAGTCACGGCGTATCGACAACCAGCTGCGCGGCCGTTCCGGTCGTCAGGGCGATCCCGGCGAGTCGAGGTTCTTCCTCTCCTTCGAGGACGACCTCATGAGACTGTTCGGCTCCGACCGGATCCTTGGCATCGTCGACCGGCTCGGCCTCCCCGAGGATCAGCCCATCGACGCGAAGATCCTCTCCGGCTCCATCGAGTCGGCACAGAAGCGCCTTGAGGACCAGAACTTCAACAGACGTAAGAACGTGCTCCAGTACGACGACGTGATGAATCAGCAAAGGCAGATCATCTACGCCCAGCGTACCGAAGTGCTTGAAAACCGGGATCTGAAAGAAAAGATCATCAACATGATCCACGGCACCATCTCCGACGCGGTGGATCAGTTCCTCCACGATCCCGAGAACTACGACGTAGACGGCCTCCGCGCGAAATACAAAGGCCTTCTCTGCGACGACAGGGACTTCACCGAGGACTATTCCGCCGATCCTCTTGCATTCCGCGAGCAGGTCAGAGAGACCCTCGACAAGCGCGCCATGGATCTCTACGAGGTCAAGGAAAAGGTCACTTTCGGCGAGGAAAACATGCGCGAAGTGGAGCGGATCGCCCTCCTCATCAACGTGGACAGAAAGTGGATGGATCATCTCGAAGCCATGGATTCCGTTATGGAGACCATCGGTCTCCAGGCGTACGCCCAGCGTAATCCCATTTCCGAATACAGGATCGCCGCGGGAGATTTCTTCGACGAGATGGTGCTCAACATCCGCGACGACACGGTCCGCATGATCCTATCCGCGGTGCCGAGATCGAATATGAAGCGCGTCGAGGTGGCAAAGCCGGTCGCACAAAACTACGGCGGCGACGGCACCGACGTGAAGAGACCGGTCGTCAACAAGGGCGTCAAGGTCGGCAGGAACGATCCCTGTCCCTGCGGAAGCGGCAAGAAGTACAAGAAATGCTGCGGGATGAACCAGTCGTCCCCGACAAACGGCTGATATGGGATTCGGGATTCTGCTTTTCGGCTATTTCACGGCGTTTGCTTTCGAGCTGATCAACACCTATTTTTTCGCCGACATCATCGGCGGGCTCGTCATGCTTTACGCCCTCGGGAAACTGTCGGAGTATAACGGGAAGTTCAAAGCGGCCGCATACGGCGATATGGTTTTCTGCGCCGTCGCCGCCTTCCGCGCCGTGATGACGACCTTCCGCATCATCCCCGAGAGCGGACTGCCGTTCCGCCTCCTCACGGTTTTCTACACGGTGACCGTCATTATCTTCCATTTCCTGCTCAACACCGCCGTCGTCGCCATGGCCGTGGACGCCGAGGATGAAAAGATCCTCGGCAGGGCGCGTTTCAACCGCGTTTTCGTCACCGTAAGCTACGGGTTCATGATCGTTTCCACGGTCATATCGGACCGCCTTCCCCGGGACCGGCTCAGATACGTCAGCGGTTCGGTCCTTCTCATCGTCGCCTTGAGCGTTCTTCTTATGAGCGTCCTTCTTTATTCCTCCTTCGTCACGTTTATGGTGGTCGGCGGCGAGACCGAGGAGCCGGCGGAATCAAAGATCCCGCTTGTGAACAAGCTCCGCCGCAGATCCTATGAGAAAAAGAAAAAGATACACGAGGAGAACACCTCTATGTATCTCGATTATCTCGACAAGAAAGAGGGCCGGAACAAGGCCCCGAAGAAAAAGAAGAAAAGATGAAAACATCTGAAAAAGAACGTAAGAGAGTATCCGATATGGGTTTCGGTCTGATCGCCGCCGGGTTTGTTTTTCTGTTCAATCCGGTCTATCACGTTATCGACCTGCTGCCCGACTTTATCGGGTTTTTCCTCATCTGGAAAGGCCTTGCCCGGCTCGCTTCTCTCGAATACGAGCTTGAGGACAGCAGAAATATCATAAAGTGGCTCATCGTGACGGAACTCATAAAGCCGTTCACTCTGATCATCATGAGGGGAAGCGCCTCCGCGGGCCTCGGTACCCCGGACAGTCTGCTGCCCATGGTCCACGATAATTCGAAGCTTCTCTTTGCGTTCGTTTTTTCCGTTATCGAACTGATATTGTTTATCCCCGCCGTGAAGAAGATGTTTTCCGGCCTCGACAGCCTCGGTATACGCTTTTCGTCCGAATCCCTGAACGCCACGGAAGACAAGAAGATCGCCGTCAGGGAAGGAAAGAAGGTCCGTTTCGTGACGGGCAAGCGGGACGTCAGCAGGAAAGTATACGGCATTATCCTCATGTTCTACATCGCGCGGGTATTTTTCACCGTGGTCTGCGAGCTTCCGGCGCTTCAGATGTACGAATACACCGGATACGTGGACAACAGGACCCTTGATCTCACCAGGTTCAAAAACCTGTTTTACGTGTTCTCGTCCGTCGTCGTTCTGATCCTCGGCGTCGTTTTTCTCTATTTCACCCTCAGATTTTTCCGGGCGGTCGGCCGCGATTCGGATTTTTGCGGAAAACTCGAAAATGCGTATTCGGGATACATGGGGCTTATACCGCACGTGCGGGAAGCGTCGTGTATGAACACCTCCGCCGTCTTTTTCGTCATCGGGATGATATACACGGTCCTTCTGTTCGGCACTTCCATCCCCGTCTTTTCCGGGCTGCTCTTTTTCGTATTCATCGCGACGGCGGCGTTGTTCTGCCTGCGCCGTTCGCATTCGTATCCTTTCTTCGCCGTCACGGTCGTTCCGGCTGCGGCCTACGCCGTTCTTTCGTTCTTCGACGACAATTTCCAGCGCCTTTACTACGTTACGGAAACCTACGGTGAGTTCGATACTCTCCATTTCGGCTCCGCCGCGAAGATCTACTTTCCCATGGCGCTCATCGAGGCGATAAAATACGTTATCGCGGGCGCGCTGTTTATCGTTTTCGTTTACGTCTACCGTAAAACCGTGATCGGAGACATAAACAGATTATCCGTCGACGGCGAGTTCGCCGGGCTGCCCACGTACAGTTCCGAAGATTACCGCGAAGTCCTCACAAGATCCGTCAGGATCCGCGCCACCGTGGCGCTGGTGCTGGGCGGCGCGAATTTTCTCATAGAAGCGGCGTTCAAGTATTTCCTGTTCTTGCCTGACCTCCTCTCGGCCGTCCTGCAGTCGTCATATTATCTGGTATGCGTCGCATGGCTTATTTCCATGACCGAGTTTTTCCGTTTTACCTATTTGGAGATCTACTCTCCGCTCTCCGACGTCGAGAGCAGACGAAGAACATGAAAAAGATCGTAGTCGCGACAGATTCGTTCAAGGGCACTCTTTCCTCAAAAATGGCGGGGGAGATCATCTCCCGCGCTATCCGTGACGAAATTCCTCGGTGTTCCGTGCGCCGCGTCGGTATCGCCGACGGAGGAGAGGGCACCGTGGACGCCCTGGGCGCAAAAAAAGTAAACGTCGTCGTTACCGGGCCGAATTTCAGGCCCGTTCCGTCGTTTTACGGCGTGCTCGGAGACAGAGCCGTTATCGAACTTGCGGCGGCCGCAGGGCTGACGCTCGCCGACCCCGCCGACCCGCTCGTTACGACCACCTACGGAGTGGGCGAGCTGATCGTCCGCTCGCTCAACTCGGGATTTCGCAAGATAACAGTCGCCATTGGAGGAAGCGCGACCAACGATCTCGGATGCGGCATGGCGGCGGCGTGCGGCGCGGTTTTTTACGATATTGACGGGAAACCTTTTATACCTGTCGGCGCGACTCTCGGAGACATTGCGTCGTTTGATCTGTCGGGGCTCGATAAAAGACTGTCCTTGAGCGAGATCACCGTTATGTGCGACGTTACGAATCCTCTTTTCGGTGAGTCCGGAGCCGCGTACGTTTTTGCGCCGCAAAAGGGAGCGGACGACGACGGCGTTCTCGCCCTCGACAGGGGCCTTCGCCACGCGGCGGGGTTGATCGAAAAGACTCTCGGCATTCCGGTCTCCGATATCCCGGGGAGCGGAGCCGCCGGGGGATGCGGCGCGGGGCTTCTTGCCTTCTTCGGAGCCGGACTTAACAGCGGTATCGACGCGGTTCTTGACGCCGTTCGATTCGATAAATTAGTTGAAGACGCCGACCTCGTGATCACCGGAGAAGGGCGGTTCGATTCTCAATCCTCGGGAGGGAAGACCGTCTCAGGCGTCACGGAAAGAGCGTTAAGGGCGAGAATACCGGTCGCCGTGATCTGCGGCTCTGCCGACCCGTCGGCGAGCCTGCCCGGGGTCGTTTCCGTGTTTCCCGTGGTGGGCGGCGAGATCTCAAAAGAGACTTCTCTTGCCGAACCGGAAAAATATCTGTATCTCACAGCCCGACGGGCGATAAAATCGCTGAGCGAAAAATAAGAGATCCGCATCGCACAGGTGCGGATCTCTTTTTGTTTTATCTTACGGCTCCGGTCCGCCTTGCGGCGGCGGCGACCTCCTCGGCGACTCTCGCCACGACTCGCTTGTCGAAAGCCGAGGGGATAATATGATCGGCTCTTAATTCGTCGTCGCCGATTATAGACGCCAGCGCCAACGTTGCCGAGCGTTTCATCTCTTCGTTCACATCCGTGGCTCCCGCGTCAAGGACTCCTCTGAAGATCCCCGGGAACGCCAGCACGTTGTTGATCTGGTTCGGGAAGTCGCTCCTTCCGGTACCGACAACAGCCGCACCCGCTTCCTTTGCCTCGTCAGGCATTATTTCGGGCGTGGGGTTGGCGAGGGCGAACACGATAGGTCCATCTTTCATGGATCTGACCATTTCCTGCGATATAAGCCCCGGTCGTGACACGCCGATCACCGCGTCCGCGTCACGGATCACGTCGGCGAGAGGTCCCCGTTCTTTCTCGGGATTCGAGATCTCAGAGAGGACCGCGTGCTCGGGATTTTCAAATTTGTCCCCCCGGGCGACGGCTCCGAATTTGTCCACGAAAATCACGTTTTTCGCCCCCAGAGAGATGAGATGACGTCCGATGGCGCATCCCGCGGCTCCCGCCCCGTTTATTACGATCTTTGAGCTCTCAAGCTTCCGCCCGGTCACTTTCATGGCGTTGATCATTGCCGCGCCGACGATTATCGCCGTGCCGTGCTGATCGTCGTGGAACACGGGTACGGAGCATTTTTCTTTCAGCTTGCGCTCGATCTCAAAACATCTCGGCGCCGCTATATCCTCGAGGTTGATCCCGCCGAAGCTGTCGGCTATGTTCGCAACGGTGGCGACGAACTCATCAACGTCTTTCGTTCCGACGCAGAGGGGGATCGCGTCGATATCGGCGAATTCCTTGAAAAGGAGGCATTTGCCCTCCATTACGGGCATACCGGCCACCCCGCCTATGTCACCGAGCCCCAGGATCGCCGTACCGTCCGTTATTACCGCCACGGTGTTCCATCTTCTCGTCAGTTTATACGACAGCGCCGGATCGTCTTTTATGGCGAGACACGGCTCCGCCACGCCCGGCGTGTACGCCAGCGAAAGAGACGCGGCGTCCGTCACCTTTACGACGGGTTCGATCTTTATTTTTCCTCTCCATTTGAAATGCTCTTCAAGCGATTTTTTTTTGACGTCTTCCATTTTATTCTCCGGTATCTGTTATTTTCCGCTTAATTCTATCATAACCGCCGCGGTTTTTCAATAAAAAACGGGATAAAACTCCCGTTTTACAGATCGATCCAAAGAAAGAACGCCATTTTTTTCACGGTTCCTTTCGTTTCATAAACGGAATAATAAAAACGAGACAGAAACGAAAGGAGAAAGATATGAAAAGAATATTTCTTGCCGCCGCGGCGCTGACCTTATGTCTGTCAAACGTGATCGGCGCGACGGGAGGCGGAATGAAGTACAACTGGTACTGCCGTCACGCCGCTCCGGGTGAGATCCCGGAATGCCCTCCGGAAATGAGTTTTATTGAAAAAGAAAACGGGTATTATATCGACCGAGGCGCCGAAAAGGACCCGGATCATCCGGTCATCTATCTCACCTTCGACGCGGGGTACGAGAACGGAAACGTTGAGAAGATCCTGGACGTCATGAGAGAGGAAAACGTACAAGGATCGTTTTTCATCCTTAAAAACCTCTGTGAGAGAAACGGCGATCTCGTGAAACGCATGGCTGAAGAGGGTCACGCCGTCTGCAATCACACGGCGAACCACAAAGACATGACTCTTCTCGGGGACGCAGCTTTTACCCGGGAGATAAAAGAAATGGAAGACGTCTACCGGAATTGCACGGGAAAAGAACTGTCGAAATTCTACCGTCCGCGCGAGGGGAAGTTCACAAGATCCAACCTCCGCCTCGCCCGGGATCTTGGTTACGACACCGTTTTCTGGTCGTTCGCCTACGCCGACTGGGACAACGACCGCCAGCCGGACCCCGCAGGGGCAAAGGCGAAGATCCTCTCGAACACACACAACGGTGAGATAATCCTTCTTCATCCCACGTCGGCCACAAACGCCGCGATCCTCGGGGATCTGATTAAAGAATGGAAATCGATGGGTTACCGTTTCGCCACCCTCGACGAGCTGAAAAAATGAGACGGCTTTTGTCGTTCATACTGGCGGGACTGATCCTTCTTACGCTATCTGCCGGCGTGTGTTCTTCCGTGCCGTTTACGCGAACGGACAGCGACGGCGAGGTGTTCTCATGGGTCAACAACGACAAGAAAATGATCGCTCTGACGTTCGACGACGGCCCCCACCCGTCGTACACGGAAGAGATACTTGACGTCCTGCGGGAAAACGGAGTCAGAGCCACTTTTTTCGTTATCGGTGAGAACGCCGAAAAGCGTACGGAGCTGATCAAGGAGATCGCGGACGGAGGCCACGAGATCGGAAACCATACCTTCGATCACGTCACCCTCCGTAATAAGACGGAGGATGAGATCGAGGAGGAGATCCTGGGGGCGGAGAAGTCCGTCCTCGACGCGGCGGGACTCAGGACGCGCGTCCTTCGTCCGCCCGAGGGGAAATACAGCGAAAACGTCGTAAAAGCGGCGGAGAAACTCGGATATTCCGTCGTCCTCTGGTCGGTCGACACGCGCGACTGGGCGCACCGGTCCGCTGAATCGATCACCCGCGCCGTTCTCGATAACGTGACCTCGGGAGATATAATACTCTGCCACGATTTCATTTCGGGGGAGTCTCACACGGCGGAGGCGCTATCTGAGCTGATACCGGAGCTGAAGCGTCGGGGTTTTGCGTTCGTGACCGTTTCCGAGCTTATCTCCCAGTGGGACAAATAAAAAAGCTTTCCGTCATGCCGACTGTTCTAAAGGACAGTCGGCAACGAAATCCACCCTTTCAGGGTGGGTGAAATCGCCTGCGGCGGTGAAATTGCCCCGCGGGCAGTGAAATCCGCCTCGACGGCGGGTGGGTGGATTTCATTTCACCGAACGCGTAAGCGTTCGATTTCACCTAAGGGCGAAGCCCGAAGATTTCACCTT
>JAFWWR010000262.1 GCA_017518025.1 Clostridia bacterium | reverse complement strand
CTCGGCGCGGTCACGCAGGCGAAGGCCGCCAGTATCGACAACCACAGACCCGGATCAAGCACGGAGAAGGGATCGAAGATCACGATCAGCGCTCCCGCGGCGCCGAGCGAGGTCAGAGGATCGTCGTCCCGGCGGAAGAACGAGGCGGAGACCCGGATGATATGCATGATCCCGGCACGAACGACAGATGCCGAAAATCCCGTCAGCGCCGCGAAAAACAGAGTGAACAGAATGGAAAGGACGCCCCTCGCCCGGCGCCGGACGCCGCCGCGGCGAAGCGCAGATTCCAGCGCGAACAGAAGGACCGAAAGATGCATCCCGCTGATGGCGAGAAGATGGTATACGCCGATTCGGGAGAAATCCCGGGAGAGGGCGGGATCGAGGCTGCTCCGGTCCCCCAGCAGGACGGCGGAGGACAGCCCCGCGGCGTCTTTTTCGAGATCAACGCCGAACCGGGCGGCGAGGGTCTCGCGGATATTCCGTATCACGCTCCGGAGCGTGACGGAGCCGTCGTGCCCCTCGTAGGTGAAATCTCCGCCCTCGCAGCCGAGCATGATCCCGTCGGGCAGGAGGGAAGATCTCTCGGAAAAACCATCCTCATCCTCCAGCCGGAACATCCTGAACGTGCCTTTGATACGGTCTCCCGGCACCAGTGTCCCGTCGCCGAGAGTTATGGAGACACGGACCTTCTTCACGGCCTCTCCTTCGGGGTACACGGCGGCCTTGTAGACGCCGAAGTTTTCCGACGAATAGGAACTTCCCTCGATCACCGCCTCGCCCGCGATCTTCTTCGAATCGAGGGATTCGTATCTCCCGAGGATCACGTTGAACGAGAAAAGCGACAGCAGGGAAGCGAGGACCGCGGACAGAAAAACGGCGAGGAGGACCCTCCTGACGGAGGATCTCGCCTTGCACCGTTTTGATATTATGAAAAGGATCAGCGCCGAGAGTGCGCAGACCGCCGCCGAGACGATCTTCACCGCGGCGTACGCCCCGGAAAAACAGAGAGAAAGCGCGAGAAAGGAAGCGCAGAAAACGAACAGAGGTCTGCGGGCGATCTCTTCCACGGCGCGGCCTTCCTTTCAAATCATTTTACACCATTTTACCACTGCCGCTCCTGTTTTTCAACAGTATCTCTCCGTCACCGCGTCCGACACCACGTCGAACAGAGTGACGGGCGTGACCTTGCCTCCTGAGATCCGCCTGAAAACCAGCACGGCGAAGGACAGATCCCGGGTGAAGTCGAAGACGTATCTCGTCTCCGTCGCCCCTGTGATATTGTCGCGCATCGCGGCGTAGACCGTGTACGCCGTCCCGAATTCGCGTCCCGGGCGGAGCGGAGTCTCGGTCAGTCTGTATTCGACGGTGTATTCGCTCCCGATCCGCGCCGTCTTCCGCATAACGGTCTTTTCCCGCCGTCCACGGGAGAGAATTTTTGTCCTCATATTGACGCACCTTCCGTTTTTGATGGGATAGTCACGATCATACCACAGGATCCGGCGCGGCGCGAGGATCAAGACGAAAACACGGCGGAATGACGCGGATCTTGCCCAAATTCCATGATTTTCGCATGATCGTATAAATGACGCTTTCCCTTTAACTGCGGGGAGATACGGGAATAATTTGTTAATCTGACACATCAAAAAATTAATTAATCATTTTGCAGAAAAAAACGCCTTTACCCCTTATTTTAACGCGGAAAACCAAGTTTCATTTTGATTATACTTCAATCTGCGTGTCAAAAAAGCGCGAAAGTCGCCCCGGACGGCGAAAAAAATGTCATAATCTCACATTTTTCTCACATTTTCGCGCTTGAGCGATCCGTCTTGACAAATCGCGCCTTTTCAAATATAATTAAATCGTACAATCAAATCGGTGAAAAACGCCTCCGGGGAGGCGGAAAAGGACGGGGTAACATGGAAAAATATATCGTAAAAAACACGGATAACGTTGAGCTTGCCGACGAGGCGTTCGTCGGCGACTGGCCCTGGGGGTATTCATACGAGCCGCGGGTCTCATTCCGCATCTGCCACACCGACGACCGGCTGATCGTCAGACTGAGAGCATACGAGAGCGATCCCGTGGCGCGGATCGACAGGAAGCACGGCCCGGTCTGCAACGACTCCTGCATGGAGTTCTTCTTCTCTCCCTCAAGGGACAACTCCGCGGGGTACTTCAACTTCGAGGTCAACTCATATCCCACCTATCTGTTTGAATACGGCCTCACCACCGGCCCCGACAGAGTGTATATCGACGGCGATGACGATCCCGTTCCGGTCTGCACCCGGGGCGAGGACGGGTTCGGCCCGTTCTGGCAGATCGACGTTGAGATCGCCTATTCGCTGATCCGCCGGTACGTGCCCGGGGCGACGCTGTCCTCCGGCGACGTGATCCGCGGTAACGTCTACAAATGCGGATGCACGGACCAGCCGGATCACTACGGCGCGTGGTCCCACGTGGACACCCCCGGACCGAACTTCCACAAACCGGAGTTCTTCGG
>JAFWWR010000023.1 GCA_017518025.1 Clostridia bacterium | reverse complement strand
GAGCGACACCACCGTACAGGGCGCCCCCTCCTTCCATGTGCCGCAGCCGCTGTCGCCGTCCTCGAAACGCCGCCTGACGGAGCGGAATATCTCTTCGAGCGTATTCCGGAGCTCCCCGGCGAAGACGGAGTACAGCTCGTCGAACGAAGCGGGCCCGCCGGTGCCGCGGTATCTGTCGAGGACGTCCTTCTGCAGTATCCGGAGCGAATCGAAGGGGCAGTACCTGAAATAGGTTTTCCCGGGGATCTGCACCTCCCAGCAGCCGTCGTTGGCGAATCTGCGCGCCTCGCGCGGAGGGTATCCCGCCCGGACAAGGGCGTCGATAATCAGATCCTCGTTGTAGACGGCGATGACGCCGCCCCCAAACCGGAGCACCTCCGACACCCGCCGCGCCAGCGCCGGGTCCGTTTTCCGGCCGAAACGCACGGTGGTGGGAAAGTCGCTGATGCCCAGCTCCTCGATCAGGTCGAGCCACAGGTACGTCACCTCGCAGGTCACGTCATACCCATCCCCGTCCACTCCTGCAAGAACGATGTTCTGGTAGTGCTGCGCGTCGCCGCTGCCGCAGACGTCCCCCGTGAACCACTCGTTACCCTTTATCATGAAGTGCGCAAGAAGCTCTCGCGCTTCGTCAAGCGTGATCTCGCCGCTCGCAAGGTCGCGGCTCAGGAACGGCCCCAGGATCGCGTCGATCCGGCCTATCCCCGGCCAGTTGCCGCAGAGGCGGCAGAAGGCGAAGACCGACCAGACGCTCTGGAGCGCCTCCCGAAAGGTCCGTGCCGGCAGGCGTGGAACGCGGCTCAGCGCCGCGTAATTGTCAGCGTATTCGGGACAGTCCCGTAGCGCGTCGAGGTATCGACCGATCCAGATCTCAAACGATCTGATGACGCTGAGACAGTTCTCGAGAAAAGCGGCGCGGCGCACCTCGGTGTGCTTCATTAGGGAGTCGAGGACTTTCTTTTTCAGCCCCTCAAGCCCTTCACGGAGCACGGTCTCGTAGTCGATCGTCAGATGGCTTACTCCCTCGAACACCGTGTCTCCTCGGAACGTGGCGGGTACCGTGTGATCGATCGCTGTTCCGAGAGTTGCGGAGCAGGAGATCTTTTCGCCGTCGCATACACGGACGGGACACCGCTCCGCGATCCTGCGGATCGCCGCGGCGTACTTTTCGAGGGGGCTGAGACTTTCAAAATCAGGGACGTCGTCCAGAGAGACCGCCGCCGTCTTCCGGGTGTCGAGCCCGAATTCGTGGGAGAGAGACCTTGCGGCAAACCGCCGCGTCTCATCGCTCAGACGCACGGGCCGGACGATCCCGTTTCCCGAGAAAAACTTCATCTGCTTTCCGCTCCTTTCCGTTTTCGGCGTTCGATCTGCCTCCGGAGCACGTACCTCCGCAGCAGTTGAACGGCACTTTTCCGCAAGCCCGGCGTCATGGCAACGCTTTTCGGGCATTTGAGATCCGTTACGCTTTCATTTTACAAAACAAACGCGAGGTTGTCAAGACGGAAACGGGGGAATTGACTCGCGTTTCCGTTTGTGATACAATAATGCCGACCGGGGAAAGGAGGAGGAAAAATGAACAAAAACGATATCACGCCGGGCGTTATCGGATTTATCGGCGCGGTCATCATTTTCATCATCCTGACGAGTATTTTGGGCGGAGACGACGACAGAAAAAGCAGTTCCTATACCTCCGGCGGCAGTACGTACCGATGGGAGATCGAGCATGGAAGGCAAGCGCCTAAAACCTCGTCGCAGAACGGCGGCTCGTCGAATTCGTCCTCATCCGGGAACAGGCAGTCCTCCGGAAGATCCGGCTCGTCGAAAAAATCGTATGATCCCTACGACGCCAAAGACTACGACGACCCCGACGATCTTTATTTCGACTATCCCGACGATTTCGTCGACTACGAAGACGCTGAGGATTACTGGAACGAGCATCATTAAAAGAAAATCGCCCGTGAAGCGAACGCCTCCGGGCGATTTTTGTTTGCCCGAATCTACACAAACAGCCGCGGAGGATCCTCCGCGGCTGTTTTGAAACCGTATCTGAATTATGATCACACTTTATCCGCACCCGGGAAGTGGAACGGAACGGGCAGGACGCCTCTCACCCGTGCGGGGAGATCGTACGCCAGCGCCCCCAGGTCCGAGAACAGGAATTCCTCGGCCCGGAGGAAGGGAAGGGTGATATCCGCGGGAAGGTCCGTCTGCTCCATCTGAAGGAAGCCGTCCTTCACGAAGAAGCGGAACCTTCCGTGAGTCTTCCCCTCGCGGGCGACGCCGATCTCGCGGAGGAACGGATGCTCTTCGATCTCCATCACGAATTTCGTGCCGTAGGCGTCCTCTCCGAGATCCCTCAGCTTGCCGAAGGCGTTGACCGCGGCGGGAACGTCGATAAAGCAGATCCCCGCGTAGGCGCCCTTGTTCCAGCCCTCGGATATGGCAGACAGCCTTTCCGCCAGTCGGAACTGATAATACGGGACCTCGAATCTCATGCTGTGCGTGCCCTTAGAGAATCCGGCGAGGACAAGCTCGTCGATCGCTTTTGCGGGATCCAGATCGCGCCTGAACACCAGCTCGTTTATATACGTTATCTCCCGGTTCGATATGAAGTATCCGACGGCGCGTCCGCCCTCGCGGATGATGAACAGCTTGTTGCCGTCGTGGGCGGTGGTATCGTAGAAATGCTCGGCGTACCGGTCTGCGTATACGGGCTGCTCCTTCATGATCTCCACGCAGAGAGCTCCGTCCTCCTTCGTCGCCTCCTCTATGGTGAAGAGGGAGGGACGGTCGCCGAGGCAGTGGCGCTTTGAGGCCGAATCGACGCAGTAGCTGCTGTAGATGCCGGTGGCGGCGAAGCCGTAATATTCGTATCTCTGCCTCTGTCCGCTGAGTATCAGGAACGACGCTCCGAGCTCGTCCGCCTCGATCAGACAGGACGCCAGCAGATCGGACATATACCCTTTTCCGCGGCTCTCCTCTCTCACGCAGACCGTTCCGACTCCCGTCGTGCCGAGGACGCTGTCTCCCACGTGCAGGTCGTTCGGGAAGTTCAGCACCGCCGCGGCGTATTCGCCGTCTTCCCGGACCACGAAATGGTTGTGCCCGGTGGTGGCGCGCTCGCCGTAGATATAGGGCAGGTAGTTCGGGAAGTCTACGTCGAATACCTTTGACACGAATTTCGTCAGCTCCCGCAGCTCCGATTCGTCGCATCTTTCACATCTTGTTTTGTAGCTCATTTTCACACCTCACAAGGAAATTATACAGTTGTAGAAAACTAATCGAGGATCCCCTCGGGGAGACCGACGCACATGGGCGCGGTGCGGTCGTACCGCGACTTGATCTTCACGTGCTCGCGGACGTGATCCGCGTTGTTCAGCGCGGTCATGACCTCCAGCGCATGGTAGGTCAGCTGGCAGTTCGCGCGGGGCGTTCGCCCGTCCCGGACGGCGTTGGCGAAGTCGGCGAGACCGAGCCCCCGGGAGTTTTCCGAATAATCGAACTCAAGATCGTACTCCTCCCATTCGCCTCCCCGGGTCACGCGGATCTTCCCGCCGAAGTTGTTCGGATCCGGGACGATCATGGTGCCCTCGGTGCCGTAGACCTCGATGAAATCCCTGCACTCCGTGGGGTATATGTCAAAGGAGGTGAGCAGGGTGCCGATGGCGCCGTTCTCGAACTCCATGATCCCCGCCACGTGGGTCGGCACGTCGACCTTTATGACCTCGCCGCGGTGCGGTTCGCTGGTGATGGTACGCTCGGGGTAGGTGATCCGCGACATGGACGTGGCCCAGGTCACGCTGCCGAGCAGGTTGACCATGGCGGTGACGTAATAGGGGCCCATGTCCAGCATGGGACCGCCGCCCCGCTTGTAGTAGAATTCAGGATCGGGATGCCAGCTTTCGTGACCGCGGCACTTCATGAACCCCGCCGCGCTGACCACGTCGCCGATGAATCCGCTGTCTATCATTTTTCTCGCGGTCTGCACCGCCGCGCCGAGGAAGGTGTCCGGCGCGCCGCCCAGGACCAGCCCCTTGTCGGCGGCAAGCTTTACAAGCTCCGCGCCGAGCTCCGGCGTGGACGCCAGGGGCTTCTCGCTGTAGACGTGCTTGCCTGCCATGAGCGCCGCCTTCGTCACGGCGTAATGCTCGTCGGGACGGGTGATGTTCAGCACGATATCCACTTCATCGTCGCCGAATAGCTCGTACATATCCTCATAAAGGCGCGGGATGCCGTATTCCTCCACCGCCCTCTCCGCTCTCTCGCGGATCAGGTCGCAGACGCCGACGACCTCCACTTCTTTGAAGAGGCGGGTCAGGTTTTGAAGGT
Organism: Clostridia bacterium; assembly: GCA_017518025.1. GTDB lineage: Bacteria > Bacillota > Clostridia > Oscillospirales > CAG-272 > RUG11130. The sequence continues at coordinate 6,726 of JAFWWR010000023.1, read as the reverse complement.
AGATCCCGCTGATGGCGCCGACTCCCACGAAGCCGATCTTCATTTTTCTCATATTTGCCTCCGGTCAGAGAGCGCGCGCCGCCCAGAGCATGCCGCGTTCCATAAGTTTTTCCGCCTCGGGCGCCTCGTCGAACACCCCGTCCGTATGACCGACGGACAGATAGAACACGCGCCCCTTTCCGTAGTATTTTGTCCAGGCGGCGGGCATCACCACGTCGCGCCCGCAGGTATTGTTCCGGAAAGTGGTGGTCGCAAGGACGTCAACGCCGGGATCCACGTGCAGATAGTACTGCTCGGAGCGGAGGGTGAAGTCCTTCACGCCCTCGGTCACGGGGCTTTTGCCTCCGCAGATCTCAACGCCGTACGTCACGCCGTCGTTGCCGGGGTGCGCCACCCACTGACCGCCGGTCACGTACTGCCAGTCGGTGTTCATCCTGAAGGCGTCGCAAAGGCCGCCGTGACATCCGGCAAGACCGACGCCGTCCTCCACTGCGCGGACGATGTTGCCGATATTCTCGGCTCTGTCGTCGGCGATGGTCCAGCTCAGCACGATGAGATCGTGTTCCCGTATGTAGGCGGGATCCTCAAAGCATTTGAAGTCGTCGAACACGTCGACTTCGAAACCGTTTTTCTCAAGCAGACGGGCGAATCTGTCGGTGGTCTTCACGGGATCGTGAAAATCCGGGTTCGCCCCGTCCCGGGATATGAGCGCTCTTTTCATAGCGTCCTCCGATCGGTTTTTACTGATTACCTGTTCAGCCCCTCGACGTAGTTGACGATGTCGTTCACGGTGCGGAACTCCGCCAGCGCCTCGTCGGGGATCACGATGCCGTGCTCCTCCTCGATGGTCATGAGGATCTGGAGAACGTCCAGGGAGTCGGCTCCCAGGTCCTCCATGATCTTGCTGTCGGGGGTGATGGCGCTCTCGTCGAGCTTCAGCTGCTTTGCAAGCAGTTTTTTCACGTCTTCAAACATTGCCGTTATCTCCTTGTCCTTCCGCCGCGCGCAGAGCGTCGGCGATTTTTCCGTTCATGTCGTTCTTTTCCATCGTCACCGCCTGCTCAAAGCACTTCGCAACGGCGTCCGCGTCGGAGGAGCCGTGACCCTTGACGATGATCTTCTCGGCGCCGAGCAGAACGCTGCCGCCGTAGTTCTGGTAGTTCATGAACTCCTTTTCGCGCTCGAACATATCCTTCATCAGAAGGGCGCCGAGCTTGTATCTGAATTTCGAAAAGATATCCTTTTTCAGTTTCCTGAGCAGCTCAAGAGCCGTGCCCTCGGTGGTCTTGACCAGCACGTTGCCGGAGAAGCCGTCGCACACCACAAGGTCGTACTTACCGGAGAGCAGGTCGCGGCTCTCCATGTTCCCCACGAAATTGATGCCGGGGGTGGAGGAGAGCAGGGGATAGGCCCGTCTTCGCAGATCGTCGCCCTTTTCGCTCTCGGTGCCGATGTTCAGCAGCGCCACGCGGGGGGACTTTTTGCCGAAGACTTGGCTGATATATAAACTCCCCATCACGGCGTACTGGACCAGCTGCTCCAGAGCCACGTCCGTGTCAGCTCCGCTGTCGCAGATGGCCACGGTGTCGCCGTTCATGGTGGGCAGTACCGGGCAGAACGCCGGACGGCGCACCCCTCTGATGCGGCCGATCCGCAGGATCGCCGCCGCCACCAGCGCGCCCGTGGCGCCAGTGGAGATCAGCGCGGACACGTCGTCCCTCTTCCGGAGAAGACGGATGGAGGCGATGAGAGAGGAGTCCTTTTTCAGCCGTATGGCGTCGGTGGGCTTGTCCTCGCCGGTGATGACTCCGGGGGCGTGGACCGTCTCGATACGGTCCTTCAGCGCGGGATCGTCGGGGATAAGTTCTTTTACGGGTCCCTCGTCGCCCACCAGGATGACCTGAAGGTCTCCGTACCTTGCGAGCGCCTTCAGCGCGCCGCCCACGTTTGCCGCGGGGGAGTTGTCGCCGCCGAGGCAGTCAACGATGATCTTCATGCGTTTTCCGCCTCCTTCAGCTTCTTGACGTAAGACCTGCGGCGCTTGTGGCGGACTGATTTGAACCGCTTCCACTGATTCTGTATCGCGTGATTGGTCTCAAGGTTGAGGTTGGTCTCGGCGTACTCCACGCCGTCGTTTTTGAGCATTTTCAGGAGCTCCCAGGAGATGACCGAGCTGATCCCGCGGTTGAAGTATTCCGGCTTCACCGCGATGAGCCCGAGATCTATGATTTTCGGGCGTTTGATGGCTTTCAGCAGCCGGATCAGCGCGGGGGGCGTCAGTTTTCCCCCGGAGGGCTGGAGCGCCCTTGACATGGACGGGAAGCAGAGCCCGAGACAGACCAGCTCGTCGTTCTCGTCCAGGATGACCGCCACGTGTTTCAGGTCGATGACGAGCATGAAATTGTCGATTATCATCTTCTTCATCCCGTCGGTGAAGGGAACGGTGCCGTAGATACCGTCGTACGCCTCGTCGATGAGTTTGAAGAACGGGTCGGCGTACCGCTTTATGAAGTCCCGCTTGTTCTTCGCGGGGCCGTAGTGGAGGTTGTACCTCTTCATGAGGAAGTCAGCCATTTTCTCCAGAGTGCCGTCGTCCTCGTCCGGGGGCATGATCTTGCTCTCGGTCCAGTCGACCTCCTTTGAGTAGCCGCAGTATTCGATGAGATCGCCGTAATAATCGGCGTTGTACTGCTCTTCGAAGGTGGAGAGCTGATCGAAGCCCTCGACGAGCAGGCCCTCTCTCTCAAGATCCGAAAAACCGAGGGGGCCGCAGACGGTGTCCATCCCCTTTGCCAGCGCCCAGTCCTCTATGGCGTCGAAGAGCGCCTTCGCCACCTCCCTGTCGTTTATGCAGTCGAAGCGGGTAAAACGGATCCTCTTTTCCCCGGTCTTTTCGTTGCTCGCCTTCTGGAGGATCGCGCTGATCCTCCCGACCGGTTTCCCGTCGCGGTAGGCGTTGTAGTAGACCGCCTCGCAGGTGTCGTAATAGAGATAATCGGAGCGGAAGATCTTTTTTTCGTCGCCGTAAAGCGGCGGGACGAAGCAGGGATTTCCGCGGTACATTTTGAGAGGGAACGTGAGGAATTCTTTTTGCTGTTTCGCCGTTTTGACTTCTTTGATCTCGATCATCTTACCTGCCCCCGCTTTTACCTGTGTATCGCGTGGAAGCTGACTCCCACGGTGTTGGGGCCGCAGTGGGACCCGGCGGTGGGATTGACGTCGAAGGTCTCGATCCGCAGCCCGTCCCCGAGACGTTCTTTCAGCAGTTCGATCACTTCCTCCGCGATGTCGGGGGAGTCTGTGTGAGCGACGATGACTCTGTGGCCCTTGACGTCGTCGCCCAGTTGCTCGACGGTGTCGACCAGACGGGCCACCGCCTTCGCTCTGCCTTTTTCCTTGCCCACGCTGACCATCTTTCCGTTCTCGTCCATGTGTATGATCGGTCTCACTCCCAGCAGGGTGCCCATGGTGCCGGCGAGGCCGGAGACGCGGCCGCTGTGCTTGAAGAAGCGCAGATCGTCGGCGAAAAAGTACACCGCGAACTTGTCGACCTCGGTCTTCGACCATTCGAGGATCTCCTCGACGCTCTTGCCCGCGAGATACATATCGCCGACCTCGAGCACGATGTTTAGACTGCCGATGGTTATCCCCTTGGTGTCGATCTCGTGGAATTTGCGCTCCGGATATTCCGTGAGAAGCTTTTCCACCGCCCTGTCCATGGCGTCGAAGGTCGCCGTCATGGCGCGGGAGAAGTGGACGTACAGAATATCGTTGCCCTCGGCGAAAACGGGCTCGAAATAGGCGCGGTACTGCTCCTCGCTTATGGCGCTGGTGTTGGGAAGAACGCCTCCGCGCAGTCTGTCGTAGAACGCGTGAGCGTCGAAGGTCTCGAAGTCCACGTAGGGGTAAGTGGTCTCGCCGTCGATGCTGTAGGGCATGCTTATGAGCTTATATCCGTATTTTTCCGCCTCTGCCGGGGTGATGTCGGTGTCTGTGTCGGTGAATAAAACAAGCATTTTTTGTCCTCCGGGTAAAATATATTTTTCCGGCGCCGCCGGGGTCATTCAAGAACGATAATGTAGTCGTGGACCGGCTGTCCGCCGTCGATGGTCACGACCTCGGTACGGCGGAATCTCCGCCCCAGGGCGTCGGCGACGGCCTCCGCTTCCTCTTTGTCCGTCTCTTTGCCGTAGATCAGGAGCATCACGTCGCACTTGTCCGCGCCGAGGTTCGAGGCAAGCTGAATAAGGGCGTTCATCCTCTGCGGGTCGTCGACGATGATCTTCCCGTCGGAAAAACCCACGTAATCGCCCGCCACGACCCTGACTCCGTCCATTTGCGCGTCACGGGACGCCTTTGACACGAAGCCGGTCACTACCGCGGAGATGATCTCCGTCTGCTCCGCGATGATCGCCTCGGGATCGTCGCTGGAGGTGTCGAGCATGGATATGCCGGAATAGCCCTCGCCCACGGTCTTTGAGGGAACGATCATCACGTTGGCGTCACCGTAGAGCTCCGCCGCCTGGCGCGCCGCCAGGATCACGTTTTTGTTGTTCGGATAGACGATGACGTTGTCCGCCGGGATCTCCCTGAACGCGCGGATGAAATCGTCCACCTCGGGGTTCATGCTCTGCCCGCCCTCGATCACCTTGTCGCATCCCAGGGAGACGAAGGTGTCGACGATCCCCTTGCCGCCGGCCACGGCGACGATGCCGTACTTTTTCTTCGGCTTCTTCGGGGAGGGTGTTGCCTCTTCTTTCTTCGTCCCGTTGTGCTGGAGCGTCATATTCTCGATTTTCAGCGTCAGGAACTCTCCGTACCGCTGACAGAAGTTGAGCACGTCGCCCGGCGCCCGGGTGTGGATATGTACTTTCAGGATGCTGTCGTCCCGGAAGGCGACGATGGAATCGCCGAAGCGGGAGATCTCTCCGGTGAAGCGGTCGACGTCGAACTGATCCTTGTCGGCCTTCGCCCGCTGGATCCTGAGCAGGAACTCGGTGCAGTAGCCGAACTCAAGCTCGCTGTCCTCGCCGAAGAGCGAGAGGTCGACCTCTGCCTTGTCGCCCGGTCCCGGGTGAGAGACGCGATCGTCGCCGGTCTCGCCGGAGAGCGCCCGCCTCATCCCCTCGAATATGTACATCAGGCCCGCGCCGCCGCTGTCCACAACTCCCGCCTCTTTCAGGACGGCGAGAAGCTCGGGCGTGCGCTCGAGGGACGCCCGCATCTCGGTGAGTATCTCGTCGAACAGCCGGTCAACGGAGTCCTCTTCGGAGGACGACGACCTTGCGTGCTCCGCCGCGTCGCGGTAGACCGAGAGTATCGTTCCCTCCACGGGGCGCGATACCGCGGAATAGGCCTCGCTCACTCCGGAGATGAGCGCGTCGCAGATGGCCGCCACGTCGGCGCTGTCGCGGCCCACGAGGCCCTTGGCGATGCCGTAAAAGATCCTCGACAGGATGACTCCGGAATTGCCTCTCGCGCCGAAAAGCATCCCGTCGGACAGCTTCTTCGACGCCTCGCTCAGGTCGGCCGTCTCGTCCCGGGATACGTGTTTCAGCCCGGACTCGATGGTCATGAGCATGTTGTCTCCGGTGTCGCCGTCGGGGATGGGGAACACGTTGAGATCGTTGATCTCCTCGCGGTGCTGGCCGAGGACTTTCGCCCCGACGCTGACCATGTCGATGAAGATCATTCCGTCTATGTTCTTATACTCCATTTGTACCTTGTGAGCGCCGGAGACCGCGATCGGATCCGGCTTATCTCCCTTTGAAATGTCGGTCACAGATATAATACTGCATATATAATTTAATTATAACAGAACGGAGCGGCGGTTTCAATGGTGCCGCCGACATTTTTTTCGCTCTTTCGCGCAACAAAAAGATCGCGCCTTCCGGCAACGCCGGAGGGCGCGATGATCTGTTTTGCTTCAGACGACGTTTCTCACGACCCCGAACACGAGCAGGACCCCGACCATGAACCACACGGATACCTCAGCGGCTCTGTCGCGGACTGTTCCGCGGCGGACGTAAACGTAGACAAACCGCGCGGCCGTCGCCGCCATAAGCGGCAGCAGGCATAGGATCGCTCCGTTCTGCCGGAACGCTTCGGCGAAGTCAAACCGGAACAGCGCGAGAAACATTCTTGAAACGCCGCACCCGGGACACTTGAGTCCCGTTGTGAGATTGACAGGGCACGGTATGCCGACGCCCGTCAGCTTGACGAACAGGGTGTACGCCGCGCCGACCGCAAAGAGGATCAGGACGCCGATCAGCACCTTGTTCCGCCGTTTTTCCATTACGCTTTGGGCGCTCCGTGGTAAGCGGCGATCTGGTTCAGCTCATTCTGGATCAGGCAGTAGGACACTATGCTGAGTCCGAAGATGCAGAGCACCATATAAATGACGCCGGAGTTGGAGTCGGAGGGCATTCCGCGGCGTGTTTTGGCGGTGTTGACGAATCCGCCTGCCTTGTACATCCAGTAGAGCAGATAGATGCTGCAGGTGACGATGGAGAGCAGGATCACCATTCCGCCGGAAGTGCCGTTGTTTTCGGACGCCTCGTTGAGTTCCTCAACGATCTTGTACATCCAGTAGATGCCGTAGATACCGCAGGTGACGATTGACAGGATGATCGCCACGGCGATATTCCTCTGCCCGAAGTGGATCGGCTTCTGCGGGGGGATGTACCCGCCGTTGTTCTGGAACTGCTGTTGCTGCTGGAACTGCTG
>JAFWWR010000261.1 GCA_017518025.1 Clostridia bacterium | reverse complement strand
TAGCTCCAGCGGGACGTTTTCACGTCGGAAAACGACGGCGCGGTCGCAGCCGCGACGATCACAGCCGTCCCAGTAAGCATCAAAAACGTCAAAATCAGTGAAAAAAACTTTTTCATCGAGTATTTTCCTCCCACGTATAACGTCTGACTTAATACTATCAAATAACGCCCGAAAAGTCAAGAAAAACGCCCACTAATGGACGTTTTTCCTTATTCCTTCATTTTCCATTTTCCATTATCCATTTTCCATTAAGAAAACTCCGCGGCCTCGCGCTCCGCCGGCTCCGCCGTCTGCTCCCCGGGCTCGGGCCGCTTCGCAGCCGTGAGCATCAGCTTTATCCTGTTCTGCTGATTCACCACGCTGGCGCCGGTGTCGTAGTCGATGGCGATGATATTTATCGCGGGATTCGCCTCCTTGACGGGTTTCATCATACCCTTGCCGCAGATGTGGTTCGGCAGGCAGCCGAAGGGCTGGGTGCAGACGATGCTCAGCGCGCCGGATTCGGCGAGCTCCAGCATCTCCGCCGTCAGCAGCCACCCCTCGCCCATCTTGACGCCGTGGCTGATATACCCGTCCGCCAGTGACACCGTGTGGTCGAAGGGCGTGTAGGGCCGGAACGTTCCCTCCTCCTTCATTATGTCGATGACGTCCCGCTGTTTTTTAAGCAGGAACCGGTACGCAAACCGGCTGAAAAAAGCCTTCACCGGCGCACGGCCGTAAAACTTCTGATCCACTATCCCGTTGTAGACGCTGTACATGCAGAAGTCCAGCAGACCGGGGACCACCACCTCCGCCCCCTCGGACACGAGAAAATCCTCCAGATTGTTGTTCCCGAGAGGCGAATATTTCACGAAGATCTCGCCCACGACGCCCACCTTGACGGTCTCGCGCTCCCGCCGCTCTATGGTGGCGAAGTCGTCGATGATGGCGCGGTAGTTCCGCTTGATCCGCCGGTAGGAGATCCGCTTCTCCGCCATCTCGGCGGTGAGCCGCTCGGTCCATTCCTCCGCCTTGCGCTCCGCCTCGCCGCGGTGTACCTCGTAGGGCTTGGTCTGGTTCACCGCAGTCATCAGAAGGTCGCCGTAGGTCACGGCGTAGAGCATCCGGTGGAGCATCCCGAGAGACAGATTGAATCCGGGGTGTTTCTCTATCCCGGCGAGACTGAAAGAGATCACCGGGACGTACTCGTATCCGGCGCGCACCAGCGCCTTCCGGAGCAGGGATATGTAGTTCGACGCGCGGCATCCGCCGCCGGTCTGGAACAGGATCAGCGCCACCTTGTGCGGGTCGTACTTCCCGCTTTGTATAGCGTCGATGAACTGCCCGATGACCAGTATCGCCGGATAGCAGGTGTCGTTGTGGACGTACCGCAGTCCCGTCTCCCCGATGTGCGGTCCCGAGGTCTTCAGCACCTGCGCCCTGATCCCGTAGTTGTTCATGACCCGGGCGATGAGACTGAAATGGATCGGCAGCATATTGGGGATAAAGACCGTGTAGTCTTTTTTCATTTCTTTGGTGTACTGGATGTAGTTCCGTTCCATATTTATCCGTTTTCCTCCGCCGTTTCCCTGTCCTCGATGGCGGCCAGCAGACTGCGGAGCCGTATCTTCACCGCGCCGAGATTGGTGATCTCGTCGATCTTGATCTGGGTGCAGTATTTGCCGCCCTCCTCCAGGATCCGGCGGACCTCGTCGGTGGTGATGGCGTCCACGCCGCAGCCGAAGGACACCAGCTGCACAAGCTCCGTGTCGTCGTGCTCCGTGGCGTATTTTGCCGCCCGGTAGAGCCGCGCGTGATAGGTCCACTGGTTGAGGACCCTCACCTCCGGCACCTCGGCGAGGTGAGCCACGCTGTCCTCGCTGACCACCACGAACCCGAGGGAAAGCGCCAGCCGGTCGATGCCGTGGCAGATCTCCTCGTCGATGTGGTAGGGCCGCCCGGCGAGGATCATGATCCTCTTGCCGTTTTCCCGGGCGTAGGCGAGAGCCGCCTCGCCCTCCCGGCGCACCGCCGCCACGTATTTCTCCTGGGCCTCGAATCCCGCGTTCACCGCGGCGCGGATCTCGCGTTTTGAAAAACCCGCCGCCGCGCCGCCGAGATAGCGGTACAGCTCATCGGCGAGGGCGCTCTTTTTGTTGATGTTCAGATAGGGGTAGAAGAACCGGGACGTTCCCGTGTCCTCCAGATTGCCGGCGAGAAGCTCCGAATAGTACGCCACCACCGGGCAGTTGTAGTGATTGACCGACGCCCGCTCGTCCACGTTGTAGGTGAGGCACGGGTAGAATATCATATCGACGCCGCGGCCGATAAGCTCCTCCACGTGGCCGTGCATGAGCTTCGCCGGGTAGCACGCCGTGTCGGAGGGGATGGTGAACTGCCCCTTCTCGTAGGTCTCCCGGGTGGACATCTCGGAGACGATCACTTCGTACCCGAGGGACGTGAATATCCCGTGCCACAGGGGCAGAAGCTCGTACATGCCGAGGGACAGCGGTATGCCCACGGTGCCCCTCTTCCCCTTCACGGGAGCGAGGGACGTCAGATATTTTCTCTTGAATTCGTAGAGATTGTGTTCTCCCGCCTCGCCGGGGTCGCGCCCCAGGCCCTTTTCGCACCTGTTTCCGGAGATGAACCGTCCTCCGCCGGAGAAGGTGTTCACCGTGAGCCGGCAGTTGTTGGTGCATCCGCGGCAGACGGCGGTCTTGGAGGTATGGGTGAACTCCGTCAGCTCCTCCGGCCCCATGAGGGAGCTCTCCCCCTTGTGATTCATGGCCTTCAGCGCCGCGCCGTAGGCGCCCATGAGCCCCGCGATGGCGGGGCGGACCACGTTCCTGCCCAGCTCCTTTTCAAGCGCCCGCAGGACCGCGTCGTTGAGCAGAGTGCCGCCCTGGACCACCACGTTCTCCCCCAGATCCTCCGGGGAAGTGGCGCGGATGACCTTGTAAATGGCGTTCTTCACCACGCTGACGGACAGCCCCGCGGAGATATCCTCCGCCGTGGCGCCGTCCTTCTGGGACTGCTTCACCGACGAGTTCATGAACACGGTGCAGCGGCTCCCGAGATTCACCGGCGCCCGGGCGAAAAGTCCCTTTTTGGAGAACTCCTCGGCGGTGTACCCCATGGACCGGGCGAAGGTCTCGATGAACGAGCCGCACCCGGAGGAGCACGCCTCGTTGAGCATGATGCTGTCGATGGCGCCGTTCCTGATGCGGAAGCACTTGATGTCCTGGCCGCCGATGTCGAGGATGAAGTCCACCCCGGGCATGAACCGCCTGGCGGCGGTGTAATGCGCGGCGGTCTCCACCACTCCGGCGTCCACGCCGAAGGCGTTTTTGATGAGCTCCTCTCCGTAGCCGGTCACCGCGGACCCGGCGATTTTTATCCGCTCGCCGCAGATCTCATATATCTTCGTGAGCTGTTCCTTTATGACCGTCACCGGGTTGCCCCGGTTGGAGGAATAGTAGCTGTAGAGTATCTTCCCGTCTTCGGAGAGAAGCACCAGCTTCGTGGTGGTGGAGCCGCAGTCGATCCCGAGATACGCCTTGCCGGAATACCGGGCGGGGTCGGTCTCCTCCACCGTCGCCGCGGCGTGGCGGGCGGCGAACTCCCTGTACTCGCCCTCGCTCTCGAACAGCGGAGGAAGGATTTTCTCCCCGGACGAGCGCGGGATGCAGTTGGATATTTTCTCGTAAAGGCCCCCGACGGTGTCGGAAATGCCGTTTTTCTCCGCGAAAAGCGCCGCCCCCAGCGATACGGAATGACGCGCGTATTCGGGAAGGGGCGCGTCCTCCTCGGAGAGACCGAGAGTCTCCCTGAAGCGCTCCCTCAGGCCCCGGCAGTAGTACAGCGGTCCGCCGAAAAACAGCACCTTCCCGCGGATGCGTCTGCCCTGAGCCAGTCCCGCGATGGTCTGATTGACCACAGCCTGGTATATGGACGCGGCGATGTCCTCCTTCCGCGCCCCTTGATTGAGAAGCGGCTGGATGTCCGTCTTGGCGAACACGCCGCACCGGGAGGCGATGGGATATATCCTGGTGTGATCGAGACTGAGCCGGTCCAGCTCGCTGACGGAAACGTCCAGCAGAGTCGCCATCTGGTCGATAAACGCGCCGGTCCCTCCGGCGCAGGTGCCGTTCATCCTCTCGTCGATGCCCGCGCCGAAAAAGATGATCTTCGCGTCCTCGCCGCCCAGCTCGATCACCGCCTCGGTATCCGGGTGGAACCGGCGTACCAGCTCCGTTGTGGCGGCGACCTCCTGGATGAACGGGATCCCCGCCGCCTCGGCGATACCGAGACCCGCGGAGCCGGACACCGCCGCGCGGACACGACGGTCGCCCACGGCGCGTCTGAGCCCGTCGATGAGCTCCGCCGTCTTCTGCCTTACCTGAGACAGATGGCGCTCGTAGGTGGAATATATTATCTCACCGTTCTCCACCGCCACCAGTTTTGCCGTGGTGGAACCGATGTCGATACCGAGATACAGCGTGTTTTTCCCGTCGGTCAAGGCCGTCCGCCTCCTTTCGGTCAGAATATTTTTGTCCCGTCCCGTTTTACCGAATAAAGGGACGGCGATGCGTCAAAAATGATCCGGGGAGGAGCTCACAGCTCCCCCGCGGTAAGTTTGATGATCAGCGACATATCGTCCGGCTGATCGCCTTCCGTCGCCGCCTTGTTGCGGCGCACCGCGCCGCATTTGCGGCATCTGTGGTAGATGATAAACCCCTTTTTCGGGTCCGGTTCCGCCTTCACGGCGTCCATTATGCCGCCGCACTCCGACGCCCGGTCCCCCGGATTCACGTCCAGATGGACGGAGGCGAGGCAGAACGGGCAATGATTTCGGGAGGTGTACCCGAGGGGCGCGACTTCCCTGCCGCAGACGGCGCAGACGAAGCCGCCGTCGTTCTTTCTGAATCTCTTTTCCTCCACCGGCGCCGCCTCCTTTCACACACTTACTAAAAATTTACGAACTGTTGTTGATTTTTCCGCATTTTATGGTATACTTATAGTACGAGGTCAAAATTACGCCCATGACTCCCCGCCGGAAAACCAGGGCGGGCGGCGACCTGATATCGAAAGGATGGTTTTTGTCATGAAAAAAGAAGTTAGCGAGAAGAAGTCCGAAGGACTCAAGGCGTTGTTCGTTTCCATCGGCGTGGTCGCTACGATAGGTGCGTTCCTGGCGATCCTTTACGGGATCTTCAGAAAGTTTTTCAAGATCTCCATAGAGTGCGGCAACGAAGGCGACGCGTTTGACGACGAATTCGACGATCTCGAGCCGGCGTGCGACGAGTACTGCGGATACGATCCCGACGTGACTCTCGCCGAGGATGCCGAGATCTTCGGCAGTGACAAGGAAGACGGCGAAGAGGGAGAATGATCGGCTCCCTACAAAAAACGATCACACAGCCGCGGCGATGCCGCGGCTTTTTTTCGTAAGCACCCACATGATATATCGCCTT
>JAFWWR010000260.1 GCA_017518025.1 Clostridia bacterium | reverse complement strand
GTTTCTGCCGGTTTCAAAAGGCCGATCTCATCATAGTGGCGGAGCATTCTGACGCTGACTCTGGACAGCTTTGAAAATTCTCCGATTCTCAGCATGGCGGTACCTCCTGCCGGTTCTTTTTGAGCTCAGCCCTATTGTAATGCCTGCCACAGTGTGAGAGTCAAGGGGGTATTCTCTGTTTTTTGATAGAAATCTCAGAAATTTCGGCGATCCGGGTCCTCTTCCCCGGGAAAAGTCCGATTCATTTCTTCCGGAACCGCTCGATGTCGCGGCTGAGCATGGCGCGGACGTTCTCGAGAAGCGTCCTCTCCTTCTCCGCGGCGCGGCGCGCTTCCTCTTCCTTCGCCTGCTTGCGGCGCACAAGGGCGAGGATGAGATAGGGCACCTGCGCGATCGCCGCCGATGCGAGGACCGCGCCCGCGATCACGGGAAGATCCCGGCGCCGCTGCTCTTTCTTTCCGTCGCGGACGCCTTCGCGGTAGCTGCGCTCCTTCGCCGCGTCGAATACCTTTGCGGAGACGTCGCCCACGATGCCGAGGACCGGTGCTTTCGCCGCCTTGATGGTCTTTTTGAGAATCATTTCGCGCGCGCCCTCTCGATCTTTTCGATGAGCTTGCGTCCGAGCGCCGCCATGAAGTTCACGGCGACCGGGAGGGTATCCTCGTCGAACCGCCCGAGGAACGAGTCGGCCTCATAGGTGAAGTCGCCCTGATAATCGATCTCGCCGAGGGCCTTCGTGATGGCGTCCCAGTTCATCTTCATGCCGTAATCGTACGGAACGGTGTGGTTGTCCGCCTTGTAGTTGTTGTCGTGGACGTGAAGTGCGCCGAGGCGGTCTCTGCCGAGGACCCGGATCGCGTCGTCCGGCTCGTCGCCCACCAGGCCGCAATGCCCGAGGTCGAGGCAGACCGTGTAGACGTCCGGATCCGCGAGCTCGTCGTAGTATTCGGCGAGATCGATCCCGAAGGAGCAGACGTTCGGCATGATGTATCCCCGGCGTCCGTCGTAGCCCCACATGTTTTCGAGGGCGATCCGGATGCCGTATTCCTTTGCGACGGGCGCGAGCGCGCGGTAGTATTCGAAGTTGACGCGCTTCTGCTCCTCGCCGCCGACAGTGTAGGCGATGGGATGCACGACGATCGATCTGGCGCCGAGGACGCCCGCGATGCGGATGGACTGCGCGATGCGGCCCGGCATTTTTGCGTTGTACGCCTCGTCGCCCGCTCTCCATCCCGGGAACGGCGCGTGCGCCTGGTTAAAGAAGATCCCCGAGGCCTCGGCCTTTTTGCGAAGCTCCTCCCCGTATTTTTCGGGATCGACGGTGTTGAGCGGGCAGTCGTCGCCGGTCATATCGAACATGGAGTAGTCGATGGCGTCGTAACCTGCTTCCGCGAAGATCGGGATCGCGCGGTCCGGGCCGAAACGGTGAAACAGATGGTCGGTCTGAGTGGATAAGATCATGGTCATGTCCTTTCTGTGCCGCAGCCGGACGTCTCCGGCGGTTTCTTCCTTCATTATAATCAATCCCGGAGGATTTTGCAAGGGCTTCGCCGCATTTCTCCGAAAAATGCCGGCTCCCCTTCTGAACCGCTCCAGTAAAAACGGACAATGACAAAAAAGCTCTTATGTGGTACAATACTGCATAGGAGCTTTTGCCATGAAGGAGGGAGAGAGATGGCCGGAAAGAAAGGGATGAAGCACTACCCCGAGGACCTCAAAGAACGGGTGCGCCTTGAGTATGAGAGCGGCGAAAGCATGCACGCACTCAGCCGGAAGTACGGGATCAGTCGTTACTCCGTGGAGAGTTGGTGCGGGACGCGGCCGGAGGTGAATCTGCGTCAGGCAGCACCGTTGAAAAGGGGACGTCCCGGCGGTGAAATGACCACGGAAGATTACGAGCGAAAGATCAAGCGTTTGGAGATGGAAAACGAGCTGCTGAGGGATTTTCTGGGGCTCACAGAAAGGAAGTGAAAGCCAGCGTCAAATATCAGGTAGTCTACCGTCACAGGGAAAAGTACAACATCACAGAAATGTGCCGGTTCTTCAAGGTCTCACGAAGCGGGTACTATGACTTCGTGCGCCGCTTGGGACGGAAGCCGAAGGATGAAGAGCTCGCAGGGTTAATAGGGCAATGTCAGGAAAGCTGTAAACGCACGTACGGTTATCGCAGGGTGGCGATCTGGCTGGACCGGAACGGTGTGCATCACAATCCAAAAACCGTTCTGCACGTCATGCAGAAATACGGTCTTCT
>JAFWWR010000259.1 GCA_017518025.1 Clostridia bacterium | reverse complement strand
CTGGACCATCAGCGAGCCGGAAATGACGATGTCGCACTCCTGGCCGGTGTGGGTGGTCAGTTCGATGTCCTTGTCCTGGGCCTCGTCGGAGTAGAACGCCCTGACGTACAGCGGCTCGGAGATCCTCTTGCGGAAGGACGACGCCAGTCCGTAATAGATCATGCCGTGGGCCTGCTGGATCCGCTGTCCCTTCCCGGCGCGCGTCACCGTGTAGGAGCGCAGCGTCGGGCTCTGGCCCTCGATGATATCGGTGACGTCAACGCCGAGAGCGATGGCGCACCTGTAGATGAACGCGAAGGTCAGGTCCCCCTCGCCCGATTCGCATCTGACGTACTCCTCCAGAGGAACGTCCGTCTTCTGCGCCATCTCGGCGGAGGTAAATCCGGTGATCTCGCGAAGCTCGCGTATTCTCTCCGCCACCTCGCGGATCTTGAAATCGAGTCCTGTCATTTTTTCCATTTTCGTCAACCTTTCTTCGGGACAAAAAAACCGTCCCAAGCTTCTGTTACTTGAGACGAGCAAAACATTACCCGCGGTACCACTCAAATTGCGCCGCAAGCGGCGCCACCTCTCGGACTCGGACAAGTCCCATGCTCTTACGCGGCAATCACGGGAAAGGTCTAATCACCGGGGATCCCGGCTTTCTTCTTTCCGACTCGGAAGCTACTGTACGGCGGCAGACGACACACGGCTCGCACCGAAACGCCGATTCTCTGGAGGACGCTGGTCCGCCGACACTCTTCGTCACAGTCTTTAACGTAGATATTATAGTCAATGCTCCGCGGTTTGTCAACACTTTTTTGAAAAAACTTACTTTCGCCCTCACCGGTGGACGGTCAGATCCCGTATCCAGCGGAAGCGGTTGACCTTGACCAGCGCCACGAAGCACTTCAGTATCTGGTCCGCCTTCAGGATGAAGAACGTCACCGGAACGGGCCACCGGAACACGAACGCCGACAGAGCGGATGCGGGCAGAACGAGGCCCCACATGAAGATAAGGTCGTTGATGAGAACGAATTTCGTGTCGCCGCCTCCCGAGACGATACCCGTCAGCGCCGGCGCCTCGTAGGAAGAGCCGATGATGGTCACGGCGAGGATGTTGATGAACACCGTCGCCATGGCGCGGGTGTCCGCGGAGACGTCGTAGAGACCGATGACTGCGCCCCGGAGGATAAGGTGGAGCGCGGAGCAGACGAGGCCGATGACGGGATAGAGAAGCTGGAGTTTTTTCGCGTACTTCTTCACGCGTTCGACGTCCCCCTCGCCCACGGTCTTGCCGATGAGCACGCCCGACGCCGTTCCCGACGCGCCGTAAAAGACCCCGGCCACCTGGGACACGGGCGCGGCGATCGCGTTGGCGCCGACGGCGACGGCTCCCAGCCGCCCGATGATTGCCGTCTGCAGCGTCATGGCGATCCCCCAGGATCCGCCGGAGCCGATGAGAGGCGCGCCCGCCTTGATGTAGTCGCGGAGGTACGCCCGCTCGATCCGGAAGAAGTCCCGGACCTTCATTTTTATCTTTTTGTCCATGAGGAGCACGTACGCCAGCACGGCGCAGAGCTCGACGACCCTGGAGATAAGCGTCGCCCACGCCGCGCCCCGCGCGCCAAGCTCCGGCGCGCCGAATTTGCCGAAAATGAGCACATAATTGAGCGATATGTTGATAACGAGCGCCATGAGAGCGGTGTAAAACCCGATCTTCACCGTTTCCACGCTGCGCATCAGGGCGATGAGCATGTTCGAGGCGGCGAAGATAAGGTAAGAGTGCGCCATGATCCTGATGTACTCCGCTCCGGCGGCGACGATCCCGGCGTCGTTCGAGAGCAGGGACAGAACGCCCCGGGGGGTGATGAGCACCGCCGCCTCCAGCACGAACGCCATGACAAACGCCGCCCAAAGAGACGCGGCGAAGACGCGCTTTATCGGCTCCGTCTCCCTCTTGCCCCAGTACTGGGACGCGATGGCGGACAGACCGCTTGCCGCGCCGGAGATAAGCATCTGCAGCAGGAACTGTATCTGATTGGCGAGACTGACGCCGCTCATGGCGGTCTCGTTGTAGCTGCCTATCATGATGCTGTCGGCGAGATTCACGCTGAAAACGATGAGATTCTGGAAAGCGACGACGGACAGAAGTCCGAAGAACGTCCTGTAGAAATATTTATCGATTTTCCTCTTTTTCGTTTCCATATCCCACCGTCCGGAACAGATGTGTCGCGTGACCGAGATAATTTTAACCGCAAAGCGGAGCGCTGTCAACGGTTTTTTTCACCGCGCGGGGGAGAGGCGCATATCATGGTCACGAGATCACAAGGACGGAGGTATCGACCATGGACGGAGGAAATATCGCCGCGGGGCGGCTCAGGGTGAGGGTGTCCACCGCGGGAGACTCGATCCCCGTGGAGGGGGCGGTGGTCTACGTGCGCCTGCTCGGCGCCCCGGGAGACGACCGGCTTGTCTATTCCCTGAGGACGGACGGAAGCGGACAGACGGCGACGGTGACGCTTCCCGTGCCCGGGGACGCCGCCGGCGACAGGGACCCGGAGCCGGCGGGGTTTTTCGGCGTGAAGATCATGAAAGAGGGGTACCGTGACGCGGAGTATTCGTCCGTGCCGGTGTACGCGGGGGTGACATCGCTGATCGAGGCGGAGCTGGTGCCCGTCAGCGAGGAGGACCGCCTCTCGGACGTGCCGCCCAGGGCGGAGATATTCCCGGGGCAGAGGGAGCCCTCCCTTTTCGGCGAGGGAGGCGGGGTGTGATATGGAGACGGGATATCTGCCCTATATACCGGAGTTCATCACGGTCCATCTGGGGCCGCCCGACTCGGACGCGGAGAACGTGACCGTCAGCTTCCCGGACTACATAAAGAACGTGGCGTCCAGCGAGATCTATCCCACCTGGCCGGAGAACGCCGTCCGCGCCAACGTCCTGGCTGAGATCAGCTTCGCCCTGAACCGGGTCTACACGGAGTTCTACAGGAGCCGCGGCTACGACTTCGACATCACGAACAGCACCGCGGCGGATCAGTCCTTCGTGAAAGGACGGGAGGTGTTCGAGAATATCTCGCGGATCACGGACGAGCTGTTCACCAGCTATATCAGGCGGGCGGGGGCGACGGAGCCGCTTTTCGCCGTGTACTGCGACGGGCGGGAGGTGACCTGCGACGGCCTCTCCCAGTGGGGGACCGTGGATCTGGCGCGGGCGGGGTATTCCGTCCTCGACATCCTGCGGACTTACTACGGGAACGATATAACCGTGGTGGACGAGGCGCCGGTGCAGGGGCTCTCGGAGAGCTATCCCGGCTCGCCGCTCCGGATCGGAGACGTGGGCAACGGCGTGTTCCTCACCCAGGTGCGGCTGAACAGGATCCGCCGGAACTACCCCGCCATCCCGCGGATCGCGGCGGAGGACGGCGTTTTCGGCGCGGACACGGACCGTGCGGTGCGGGCGTTCCAGCGGATCTTCTCCCTCGCCGAGGACGGCATCGTGGGCCGCGGCACCTGGTACCGCGTCGCCGAGGTTTACACGGCGGTGAAGCGGCTGTCGGACCTGAACTCCGAGGGGCTCTCTCCCGACGAACTCTTTCTGACTGTGGAGGGGCTGTCCGAGGGAGATCGCGGCGGCGCGGTCCGGGAGCTGCAGTATCTTCTGAACTACGTGGCGGAATTCGTGGACGAGGTGCCGTCGATCGAGATCGACGGGATCTTCGGCCCGCTTACGAAAAACGCGCTGGAGTCCTTTCAGCGTGTGTATGAGCTGCCGGTGACCGGAGTCGTGGACGGCGCGACGAAGGATCTGCTGTTCGGGGTGTACCGGGGCATACTGGAGTCGCTTCCAAGGGAGTATTCGCTCGCCGCCGCCATGGCGTACCCCGGGACGCCTCTGTCAAACGGGTACCGGGGCGACGCCGCCTCGTCCCTGCAGGAGTACCTGAACTTTGCGGCGTCGGTCTATCCGTCCGTCCCGCGGATCGCGGTGGACGGCGTGTTCGGACAGCAGACAGAGCGGGCTGTCCGCGAATTCCAGCGGGCGGCGGGCCTCCCCGCGACGGGAGTCGCCGACCGGGAGACCTGGGACGCCCTCGCCGAGATATACAGACGCGGCGCCCCGGGGCGAACGTGATGAAAGGAGAATGCGATACATGGAGAAAAACAGCCGGGCCGCCGGCAAAAACGAGGCGGTGAGCGCTCTGCAGGAGATGCTTCGACTCATCGGCCTCGTGCGGGAGGACAAAATCATGCGGGTACCTGTGACCGGGCGGTACGACGATGGGACGAGAGCCGCCGTGAGGCGGTTTCAGGAGACGCACGGGCTCGACCCCACCGGGATCGCGGACGGAGAAACGAGGGATAAGCTGTGGGACGAGTTCCGCGAATGCCGCCGCCTCAGCTCGCCGCCCGCGGCGATATGTCCGTTCCCCTCGAGGAAGGGGTACGTCACCACCCCGGGCGAGCAGGGGGATCTGATCTGCATCGTGCAGATCATACTGAACGACCTGTCGCTCCACTACGACACCG
>JAFWWR010000258.1 GCA_017518025.1 Clostridia bacterium | reverse complement strand
CCCTCGGTATCGTCCACGAGATGTTCCGCTCCATCCCGGGGCGCTTCAAGGACTACATCTCCACCCCGAAACCCAATATGTACCAGTCGCTCCACACCACGGTCATCGGCCGGGACGGAGTCCCCTTCGAGGTGCAGATCAGGACCCGTGAGATGCACCAGGTGGCTGAATACGGTATCGCCGCTCACTGGAAGTACAAGACCGGCGCGGAGAGCCGTGAGGAGATCGACGAAAAGCTCTCGTGGATCGCAAAACTCATCGACGCCGAGGAGGACGTGGTGGATACGGAAGATTTCCTCCACGCTCTGAAGATCGACATCTTCCACGACGAGACCTTCGTGTTCACCCCCAAGGGCGACGTCATCGCCCTGCCTCTCGGCTCCACGCTCATCGACTTCGCCTACGCCATCCACTCGGAGATCGGCAACAAGATGGTCGGCGCGACCATAAACGGAATGATCTCGTCCATCGACCGTATCCCGCAGACCGGCGACATCGTGGAGATCATCACGTCCTCCGCCTCCAAGGGTCCGAGCCGCGACTGGCTGAAGATCGTCAAGACGGGCGAGGCGCGGGGCAAGATCAGGCAGTGGTTCAAGAGAGAAAAGAGAAGCGAAAACATCCTTGTCGGCAAATCGGAGATCGACAAGGAATTCGCCAAGCTCCGCATCAGGCCCAACGACAAGGACAAGGCGGAGATAATCGCCAATATCGCAAAGCGGCTCGGCATGAACGAGCCCGACGACCTGTTCAACGCCATCGGCTACGGCGGGATCCCCGTGACGAAGGTCACCTCCCGCCTGAAAGAGGAATACGAGCGGGTGGTCAAGGTCGAAGAGGAGCCCATCACCGAGCCGGAGCAGATCAAGACTCACCGGCCCGACAAGATCGGCGGCACAGGCGGCATCATCGTGGACGGCGAGGAGGGCTGCGCGGTCAAATTCGCCCGCTGCTGCAATCCTCTTCCCGGAGATCCCGTGGTGGGGTTCATCACCAAGGGCTACGGTATTTCCGTCCACAAGCACAACTGCCGCAATATCGCTCTCGGCATGAAGGATCCCGCGTTCCGGGACCGCCTCGTCAACGTCAGATGGGACACCGCGGCAATGTCCGATTCGTCCCGCAACCTCTATGAGGCGGTGATCAAGGTCTACGCCGAGAATCACATTTCTCTCCTCGCCGACGTGACGGCGGCGCTGGCGGAAATGAGAGTCACTCTCGTTTCGGTCAACACCAAGAAGCGCGTGGAGGACGAGATGATAATCCAGCTCACCGTCGGGTGCCGGAACAGCGAACACTTCGATTCAATCGTGTCGAAGCTGCGCTCCGTTCCCCACGTGAAGCACATCACGAGAGGGTCGGGCTGATAACAAAGGAAAGGATGACGGCGAAATGACCGTTGTTTTGGAAAGAGTGACCGGCGCCGAGGTGAAGGTGGACGGCGAGGTCCGGGGCAGATGCGGCAAGGGGCTTCTCCTGTTCGTAGGAGTGTTCTCCGGCGACGGGAGGGAGGACGCGGAGTTGCTGGCGAAGAAGATCGCCGCTCTCCGTATCTTCTCCGACTCTGACGGCAAGATGAACCTCTCAGCGAAAGACGTGGGCGGCTCCGCGCTGGCGATCCCGAATTTCACCATCGCCGCGTCGTACAGAAAAGGGAACCGACCGGACTTCATGAACGCCGCTCCCCCGGAGGAGGCGAAGGAACTGTTCGATCTTTTCGCCGACCTGCTGGGGAGCGAGATCCCGACGGAGCGGGGAGTGTTCGGCGCGGATATGAAAGTCGCCTCAGAAGCGGACGGCCCCGTCACCATATGTCTCGAGAGCGGCGTGCTCCGGGGTAAGAGAAGAAGCTGAAATGATAATTACCGTAAAAGGGGAAATAAAACCCTATTATCTCGAAACGCTGGCAATGACGTTCTTCCCGGGAGAGAAATTCTCGCCGGAGGACGGGGACAAGCGCGCCGACGCCGAAGTGATCGACGGCGACGACGGAGTCCGCGCCGCCGTTTCTCTGACTCTCCCGGACGGGAGGACGGAGACCGCCTCCTCTTATGAGGCGTGGAGGGCCGACGGCCGCGACCGGACCCGCAAGGTGGCGGCAGGCCGTGCGTTCTTCGAGGCGGCGTCCCGCCTTACGGGATACAGACCGCCCTGGGGGACAATGACGGGCGTCCGCCCGTCGAAACTCATGTCGGAGTTTCTCGCCCGCGGTATGACCGCGGAAGAGGCGGAGCGGGAGATGGACCGCGCGTTCCTCACGCTCCCCGAGAAATCGTCTCTCGCCGCCGCGGTCGCCGCGGCGGAAAGCGAACTTATCGGAAAAGATCAGAAAAAGAAATGCAGCGTCTACGTCGCGATACCGTTCTGCCCCACCAGATGTGCGTACTGTTCCTTTGTGTCCTACGCGTCGCCGGGGCTGCTGAAACTGATCCCGGAGTATCTCGACGCCCTGACCCGCGATATAGAATTCACCGGCTCCATGATCCGTGACCTGGGACTTGAGGTCTCCTCCGTCTACGTGGGCGGCGGCACCCCCACCATTCTCGATCCCGATCAGCTGGACGTGCTTCTGTCAAAGCTCGGGCCTCTTGCCGCGGGCGCCGGGGAATTCACCCTCGAATCGGGACGGCCCGACACCATCACGGAGGAAAAGCTCCGCCGGGCGGTCTCCCACGGGGTCGACCGGATAAGCGTCAACCCCCAGACCCTGAACGGCGACGTGCTGAAGACCATCGGAAGGGAACACACGGTGGACGACTTCTACCGCGCCTTCGACACGGCGCGGCGCGCCGGCGTTAAAAACGTCAACGTGGACCTGATCGCCGGTCTTCCCGGCGACACGGCGGAGTCTTTCAGGCGGTCCTTCGACGGGATCGCCGCCCTGAGGCCCGAAAACGTCACCGTTCACACCTTCGCCGTCAAGAAATCGGCTCAGTTCAGGGCTGACGGAGCCGACGTATACGACAGAGAGGGAGAGAGCGCGTCGGAATCGGTCTCCTACGCCCGCCGCACCGCGGAGGACGCGGGGTACCGTCCGTACTATATGTACCGCCAGAAGAACACGGCGGGCAACCTCGAAAACGTCGGTTATTCGCTCCCCGGACACGAGGGGATGTATAACGTATACATAATGGAAGAGATCCACTCCATCTTCGCCTGCGGCGCCTCCTCCGTCACCAAATTCGTGGCGGATCTCGGCGGGGTGAAGAAGGATATCGTCAGAATATTCGAGGCAAAGTATCCATATGAATATCTGAGAGCAAGAGAAAACGGACAGTCAGACGCCGCAAGGGAAAAGCTGCGGCAGGACGCCTTCGCGTTCTACGGCGGACACGGACTGTTGTGACAATTTATCATTTAACGGGAGAGAAAAATGGGAACTAAGACCAAAACGAAGAACAGCACGAAGCTCTTTTTCTCCGGAGTCATCGTTCTGACTATTTCCAATCTGATAATCAAGGCCATCGGGCTCCTCTTCAAGATCCCGATGCACAATTACCTCAGCGGACTCGGCATGGGGTACTACAACACCGCGTACATCATCTACACGGTGCTTTACATGATCTCCACCGCAGGCTTGCCGGTGGCCACGTCGATCCTCATCTCGGAGAACCGTTCTCTCGGGAAGATCGACCAGGTCAAAAAGGTATTCAGGGTAGCCCTCGGATTGTTCTTCTTCGTGGGTCTGTTCGGCATGGCGCTCATGATGGGAGGCGCGCACTGGTTCTCCCTGCACGTCATCAAGAGCGAGGCCACCACGCTCTGCATCCTGGCGGTGGCGCCCACTCTGTTCTTCATCTGCCTTACCAGCGCGCTGCGCGGTTACTTCCAGGGCTATCAGCACATGGTCCCCGTGGCGGTGTCCCAGCTGATCGAGGCGCTCTGCAAGCTGTTCCTCGGCATCGCGTTCGCCCTGTACGCCAGACAGAAATACGGCACGGACGTCGGCGCGCTGAAATACGTCGCCGCGTACGCCATCCTCGGTATCACCATAGGCGCCGGACTCGGCATGATATTCCTCACTTTCACGAAACTGCTCTTCAAGAGCGAAAAGTACGACGCGGAGTATCTTGAGGAGTCGGGGGAGAACCACGAGACCACCCCGGCGAAAACCATACTGAAGAGGATCGTCATAATCGCCCTTCCCATCACCATAAGCTCGTCGGTCATGTCGCTCACCAGTTTCATCGACTCGATACTGATACAGAATCTTCTTCAGACCTTCAAGGGCATGAGCGAGAACCTCGCCACGACGATCTACGGCAACTACACCACCCTCGCCGTGCCCATGTTCAACCTGCCTCCCGTGTTGGTCTACCCGATATCGTATTCCATCGTGCCGCTGATCACGGCGGCGCGTACCAAGGGCGACCATGAGCGCGCGCACAGGATCATGGAGAGCGCTCTCCGGGTGACGGTGCTCATCGGACTGCCCTGCGCCATCGGGCTCGCGGCGCTTTCGGAACCGATCCTCAGTCTGTTCTACCGCGAGCGGGCGGCCATCGTCTCCACGGCGCCTCTGCTGTCCATCCTCGCGCCGTCCACGTTCTTCCTCTGCGTCCTTTCGGTCACCAACGCCATGCTCCAGGCCTGCGGACACGAGCGCAAGCCGGTGATCTCAATGCTCCTCGGCGCAGTGGCGAAGATCGCGGCGAACGTCGCTCTGCTCTATTTCATCGGTATGCCCGGCACGCCCATCAGCACGTTTATTTGCTATCTCACCGCGACCGTTATAAACATGGTGTTCATCACCAAATACACTGATCTGAAGCTCAACGTCAAACGCGTTTTCGTCCGCCCGTTCATCGCGGGGATCATCTGCGGCGTCGCGGCCGTCGGCTCGCGGCTGCTGTTTGTCAGATTCCTCCCCGGCAAGATCTCCACGATCCTCGCCATCCTCTCCGCGATCCTGGTGTATGTGTCGCTGATCTTCTCGGTGAAGGCCATCGAATCGGAAGATATCTCTCTTCTTCCGAAGGGTGAGAAGATCGCCGGCGTGATAAAGCGCGTCAGACTCAACACCGTCGCCTCCACCGTCATCATCTGCCTTCTTATCGGCGCCGTCGGCGGTGCCGGATTCGGCCTCAGCGCGTCAAAGTATAAAAAGATCATGGCGAGGGCGACCTCCGCGGAGTCCGCGGAAGCGAAGATCTCCGAGTATGCCGCCGCCGCGAAAACGAGACCTCTGTCGAAGGATCCCTATTACGGTATGATAAGCGCCATGAAGGAGGACGGGGTCCTCAGCGATAAGGAAGAGGTCACCCTGGGACGGCGCCTCTCATACAGTCTCGCCGACCTTTCGAAGGAGAAATTCTATCCCGATCTCGCAATGAAGGTGGCGGAGCTCTATCTTTCCTCTTACGTGACGGATACCGGCGGGACGGAGAAGGAAAACAGAGAAAACCGCGTGCACTATTTGTCTAAGGTGTCCCAGTGGGCGGACAACAGCGCCCCGGATGGCTCGGGTTATCCTCACGGCGACCTGGCGGCGGGCATCCGCGACGTGGCGGATCACCTGCTCGACGACATGAAGAAGGACGACAAGACCGACGATAACGGAAAGGGTAACGAAAAGGTCACTCCCGAGGAAACGGAAAAGGCGGAAAGTGAGTCTGTCGAATACTTCAAGGCGATCAAACGCCTCGCCAAAAACGTACCCGTGGAAAAGGACCTTGACGCCCTGGTCGGCGCCTGCGGCCTCGCCGCGGAAGCCCTCGACGGCAATCTTGACAGATTTATTGACGCCGGCGTGAAGGCGGAAGATATCGACAAAACTCTGGATAGACTGATCAACACCCTTGAAAGGACGTCCCCGTCCTCCGTCTGCGACAGGAACAAAGAGGCGATGGCGCAGTATCTCACGACGCTCAACGCCATAAAGATCAAACTGGAGGGATAAGCGACAATGGACGCAAAAGACGTGAAAAAACAGATCCTCGGGACGGAGCGTCACGATATGGACTCTCTGCTCAGGATAATCGCCTGCCTCCGGGGAGAGGACGGATGTCCCTGGGATCGTGTGCAGACCCACAAGACCATCCGCGGCGATCTCATCGAGGAGACCTACGAGGTGGTCGAGGCCATCGATAACGACGATCCGGAGCTGCTCCGGGAGGAACTGGGCGACCTGCTCCTACAGGTGGTCTTCCACGCGCGGATCGAGGAAGAGGAGGGAAGATTCGATTTTTCCGACGTCGTCCATCACATCTGCGAGAAGCTCGTCCGCCGCCATCCACACGTTTTCGGCGAGGTCAGGGCTGAAAACGAGGACAGCGCGCTCGCTTCGTGGGACGCGGCGAAAAAGGAAGAAAAGCACCGCGACGGAGCAAAGGGCACGATGAAGGCGGTCCCCCCGTCGCTCCCCTCGCTCATGAGAGCGAAGAAGGTGGCGAAGGCGGCGATCAAGGACGGATATGATTTCGGCGGCGAGGAGGCGGTCCTTGACCGCGCGATAGCGGTCCTCACCGCTCTGCGAGAGGGAAAAATCGCCGACGGGACGGACGAAAACGACGCTTTCGGAGACGTACTTTTCGCCCTTTCCGCCATTTCGGCCATGAAAAAGACAGATTTTGAGGAAATATTGAATAAAAAAACCGCTCGATTTATAGAAAACTATACAAATTTGTGAAAAAAATGAAAAAAATTCGCCGTTTCTATTGATATTTTCAACCAAAAGTGATACAATTAACCATAAGCAAAAACCCAAAATTATTTTTAAGAAAAGGAAGTAGAACCATGAATAAGTCACAGCTCGTTGATTCCATCGCAAAGAAGACCGGCCTCACCAAGAAGGCTGCCGAGGGCGCTCTCGCAGCGGTAGTAGAGTCCGTCGAAGGCGCGCTCGTTAAGGGCGACAAAGTCCAGCTCATCGGTTTCGGCACGTTCGGAACGAAGAAGAGAGCCGCCAGAAAGGGCAGAAACCCCGCTACCGGCGCAGAGATCAAAGTTCCCGCTTCTAAGGTCGTTTCCTTCTCCGCTTCTTCTGCTCTGAAGGCAAAGGTCAACAAGAAATAATTCAGCCACACTGCTGGCGCTTCGCGGGAGGCTCGGTATGCGTCTTGACAAGTTCCTGAAGTTGTCCCGCGTGATCAAGCGCCGTTCCGTTGCAAACGACGCGTGCGATAACGAGCACGTGGAGGTCAACGGAAAAACTGCGAGGGCCTCGTACGGCGTAAAAGTCGGCGACGTGATAAAGATCACCTTCGGGGAGAAGACCGTTTCAATGCGCGTCCTCGACGTGAAGGAGACCGTCTCCAAAGCCGACGCTTCATCGCTCTACGAGATCATCGAAAACTGAATCGGAATATGTATTCAATGCCGCTCATAAGATTATATAACAATATAATTCTTGGAGCGGCATATGAATACCGATTTGAAGAATGAACATAAGGTGACCCTGATCTCGAGGGAGCGCCTCGAGATGACCGGGATCGGTGAAGTCGAGAGCTACACCGACTCCGCCGTGACGGCAGTCTCCTCCATGGGCGGTCTGACCGTGGAGGGCGAGGATATCCGCATCGAGAGTTTCAGCTCCGACACCGGGAAGCTCCTGATCCGCGGAAAGATCGACGGGGTGTTCTATTTCGGCGACGACGCCGGGAAGAGGTCTCTCTTTCCCCGTCTCAGACGCAAGTGACGGCTGACTTCCGCCTGCCCGTGCAGCTGACCGCGGCTCTCGTCGCGTTCATTCTCGGAGCGGCGTTCGGATTTCTGTTCGACGTCTTGCGTTTTCTCCGGGTCCTCCTTGCCGTGGAACCCGCCGGGAAAGACGCACCTCGAGGCGCGCCGAAAAAACGCTTTGCCGTCCCGAAAAAGATATTTTCTTTCGTTACGGATCTGCTGCTGTCGCTCCTGTTTGCCGTCTGTTTCTGTATTCTCAGTTACGTATACAGCTACGGAATGCCGAGGGCGTATACTCTGATCCCGTCGTTTGCCGGGTTCGCGCTTTTCAGGCGTTTTCCGGGCGGGATCACTGCGCGGATCGCCTCGTCGTCGGCGTATTACGCCCGGGCGGGCGCCGGAAAGCTGCTCTCGATTTTGGTGCTGAGACCCGTCCTTTACGTCGTAAGACTGATCGAGGGACTTGTCTCGGCCGCCGCGGGTTCGGTCTCGCGAAAGGCCTTATACCGCAAAAGAAAAAGAATCACCGGAAAAATCGCCTCACGCATCGGCGTGATCGCCGATCTGACGGCGGATCCCGACCGGATCTCCGCCGTCGCAAAAAAACTCCGTCCGAAAGACGGGAAGGGAGGAAAGGGAAGTGAAAAGCATTTCGTCGAACATAATCCTGAAGCTGGCGCTTCTCCTTTTCGCCGTTCTTTGCGTCGTCACGGTCGTAAGACTACAGCTGAAGAATAACAGTTTGAAACAGGAGACCGTAGCGACGAATCAGGAGGGAGATGTCGTTGAGGCCGGCAACGACGAGAAAAAAGAGATGATCGACAAGGATTTCGATCTTGAGTACGTGATCGAGATCGCCCGTGAAAAACTGCACCTGAGTCTGCCGGGCGAGATCATCTTCTATAATGACAACTGAAAACAACTCCCGCCGTCAACGCGGCGGGATATTTCGTAGATTTCAGAAAGAAAGGCCCGATACATGGAAAACAACATTCGTTATATCGACGCCGAAACCGTATCCTCCGCCGTGGCGGAGCTGTTCGTCCGCGCGGTAACGGTCCTGCCGGAGCACGTGGAACGGGACCTGAATGACGCCGCGTCCCGCGAGTCCAGCAAAACGGGGCGCGAGGTACTGCGCGTGATAACGGAGAACGTCGCCGTCGCAAGGGAATGCGATGTGCCCATCTGCCAGGACACCGGCATGGCGGTTGTGTTCGCAAAGATCGGCTGCGACGTCCACGTCACCGGGAAAAGCTTCGACGAGGCGGTGAACGAGGGCGTGCGCCGCGCGTACGTTGACGGACTCCTGCGCCTCTCCGTGGTCTCCGATCCGCTTTACGACAGACGGAACACGGGCGACAATACCCCGGCGGTGATAAACACGGAGTACTCCTCCGACGAAGAATACCGGGACAAGATCGTCATAACGGCGGCGCCAAAGGGCTTCGGAAGCGAAAACATGAGCGCCCTTCGCATGATGACTCCGGCGGCGACCGAGGACGACGTGGTCGATTTTGTGGTCTCCGCGGTCAGGCAAGCGGGCGCGAACCCGTGTCCGCCCATCTACGTGGGCGTCGGTATCGGCGGCGATTTCGAACTGTGCGCGCTTCTCTCGAAGAAGGCGCTGCTTCGGGACGGCCCGTCCGCCGATCAGCGGTACGCGCGTCTTGAGGAACGCATCAGGGATGAAGTGAACAGACTGGGCGTCGGCCCCCAGGGATTCGGCGGAGACGTGACCTGCCTCGGCGTTTACGCGGAGTACGCGCCGACCCATATCGCGGGTCTCCCCGTCGCCGTCAATATCAACTGTCACGTTGCGAGACACGCCACTGCGGTGATATGAAGCCGCGCACAGGGAGGATCGCGTAATGAAAATGTATTGCGAAAAGTGCCATAGGGTATTTGAGGGCGAAAAGTGCCCGGACTGCAGGAAAAAGGCGAAAAGGGAGGTCGAGCCGGACGACGTGTGCCTCCTTACCGAGAAGCCGCAGATCTGGGCGGATATGCTTTCCGACGTACTGGAGCAAAACGGCATC
The DNA here is from genome assembly GCA_017518025.1 of Clostridia bacterium. Classification (GTDB taxonomy): domain Bacteria; phylum Bacillota; class Clostridia; order Oscillospirales; family CAG-272; genus RUG11130. The sequence goes on along the minus strand of JAFWWR010000258.1, from coordinate 18,853 downwards.
CCCTTTTACACAAAGGGAGTTTTCGGCGCCGGACTCGCCATAAAGATCGGCCCGATGAACGAAAGATTCAAGGTATTCGTCATGTACCGCGATCTTGAACGCGCAGGCGACATCGTTGACGAGCTTTTCAATACTCCCGTTGAAAACGGCGGGGACGACGACCCCGACGACGAGGAATAGAATATAAAATTATTGTCGAACTTCACGGGTGACGGCGCCGTCTCGCTCCGTACCGCTTCTTTCTCGCCTGCCTGCGGGCTCTGCCCGCCGGCAGGCCTCTTTTCTTTCTCCTGCTCCGTCCGAGAAAGGCCCCCGCCGCGCCCGAGACGACGATCCCGGAAAGGAGAAGCGCCGTTTCCCACGCGGGCATGGTCCCGCCGCCGACGATGAGCCTGACGATCAGGACCGCGGCGCAGAACGCGCCGCCCGACAACACGCCGGAAAGGATCCCGGCGCCGAGCCGTCTCGAGCAAAAGACGCCTCCCGCGGCGGCGCCCGCGTACAAAGCCCCGACGCCGAAATAAAAGGCGAGCGATGCGGGATCGGGAGCCGAACACAACCCGAGGGCGAAGATCAGAAGCAGAACGAGAGAAACCCCGACGGAAACGGCGAGAGACAGAAGCACGCACTTCGCGCCCCTGCCGCCCGACAGTCTGTTTTCTTCCATAGAAAAATCCTCCGGATACGATATTCATTCAATATCTATTCGGAGGATCTTTTTTTATTCGTTCCGGATCACTTTGCGTCTTCCGCGCGGACGTCCACGTTCCGGACGGCGCTCTTCAGGATACGGATGCGGACCTTGTCGCGTCCGGTCTCGAGAAGAAGAGTTTCTTCCTTTATTGAAACGATCTTCCCGATGATACCGCCGATGGTCGTGATCTCGTCGCCCACCTGCAGGTTGTCTCTCATTGCCTTCGTCTCTTTTTCCTGCTTCTTCTGAGGTCTGTACATGAAGAAGTAGAACAGGGCGATCATGGCGACGATCATGACAACGGTCAGGATCGTTCCGCCGGCGTTTCCGTTAAGCAGTTTGATCATTATCTGAATCTTCCTTTCGGTATGTTTACTGTTTTCGCTTTATTATAACTTATTCGCCGCGCATTTTCAACAGTAATCTTTCAGAAAGCGGAAAAAATGTTTCGCCCCGGAACGCCCGTCAATTACAAAAACCGGCGTTTTCCGCCTTGCCCCGACTCTGCGGGAGGCGGAAAACGCCGGGAGAGGCGAGCGTCGTCAGTTTCTCGCCGATTCACGGGATCTGAACAGAAGGGAGATGCACCAGAGGCCTGCCAGCCCCACGAGGGTATAGATCACTCTCGCCAGGACCGAACCCTGACCTCCGCAGATCCACGACACGATGTCAAATTTGAAAAGGCCCACGGATCCCCAGTTGATAGAGCCGATGATGACCAGGATGAGAGAGATTCTGTCGAGTATCATATCAATAATTCCTTTCTTTTCTGTCGATGTTCATCCGCAACGTTATTTTGCTCCCCGCGGGGCGCGGCTAAACCTTAAATAAACGGAAACGGAGGATAATTCTTCCTGAATGCTCCGTGGCAAACTCCGCCTGCCGGTCATATAATGGAACAGAGCGTCCCGACGGGACGCGGATCTTTTATCGGGGGCGGCCAATGCTCGACATCATCATAACAGTGCTGACGTGCGTCTCATTCCTTCTGCTCAGTGCGTCGGGAGGCAGCGGCTTTCCGCCGCCCCTTGACAGGGAGGAGGAAAGACGGCTTTTCCGCCTCGCCGGGGAGGGGGACAGGGACGCCAGGGCGAAGCTCATCACACACAATCTCCGCCTCGTGGCGCACATAGTGCGGAAGTATTACCAGTCGTCGCCGAATCAGGAGGATCTGATCTCCATCGGGACCGTGGGACTCATCAAATCGGTGGACTCGTTCAACAGCGGGAACGGCGCGAGATTCGCCACTTACGCGGCCCGGTGCATACAGAACGAAATACTTATGTATTTCAGGTCGCGGAAAAAGCTGGGCGCGGAGGTGTCCCTCGGCGACGTGATCGAGACGGACAAGGAGGGAAACCCGCTGACGTACATCGACATAATCAAAGTGGACGACACCATAGCGGACGACCTGGACCGGAAGTTCAAGATCATGAAGGTGGCGCGGTACATCAAGAGCGAACTGACGGACCGGGAGCGGGAGATAATCATCCTCAGATACGGCCTCGGGTCCGACGCGCCGATCACCCAGAGGTGCGTCGCCGAAAAGCTGGGGATCTCGCGTTCCTACGTCAGCAGGATCGAAAAATGCGCTCTCGAAAAGCTGCGCCGCAAACTGACCGGCCGCCCGTGAGGGCGCGTGCCCCGCTCGGTCTGCGGGCAGGGAAGCGAAGCTGCGCGCCCGCTTCGCTTCTCCGCCGCGCATCTATATCATCGAACGGCTCCGGAGCCGTTCTTTTTTTACTATTTGCACGCCGCGCCGTTTAATACTGGCAATAATATCTTTTTCCGCCTATCCGCGGAAAAGAACGGAAAAATTTCGGAAAAAGTATTGACAAGACCGTGACGGGGTGCTATAATCTTTGCGAAAAGGAAGCAGAACGATCTCCGTTCTCACCGTACCGCCGAGGCGCGTGCGGTCAATACAGACGGCTCAGGACGGGCCTTTTGTCGTGCGGAGATTCTGTTCCTGCACGTTTTATTTTTTCAGGGGGTGGATAAACCATCAGCGCAAAAGAACTTCATATCAACGACGACATCAGGGTCAGCGAGGTACGCATGCTCGACGAAAACGGCGAGCAGCTCGGCATAATGGATCTTGATTCCGCGAAAAAGTACGCTTACGACCGGGATCTTGACATCGTGCTCATCGCTCCCCAGGCCAAACCTCCGGTGTGCCGCGCCATGGATTACGGAAAATTCCGTTACGAGCAGGACAAGAAGGAGAGAGAGGCCAAAAAGAAACAGCAGATCGTCGAACTGAAGGAGGTCCAGCTTTCATGCCGGATCGACAAGCATGACTTCGACACCAAGGCGGGCAGAGCGAAAAAGTTCCTTGACAGCGGCAACAAGGTGAGAGTCAGTCTCAGATTCAAGGGACGCGAGATCGCCCATCCCGAGATAGGCGAAGAAATGCTTGAACGTTTTGCCGAGGCGGTCTCGGAATCGGGTTCCGTTGAAAAGAAGCCGAAGCTCGAGGGCCGTCAGATGATCATGTTCATTGCACCTTTGAAAAAATAACCTCCCGAAGCCGTAAGCTTTGGAAAAAACACATTCGCGTGCGGCCGCATGACGGCTCACCGCTTATTGAAAGGACAAACAAAATGGCAAAAAACAAGATCAAGACGCACAGAGCGTCGGTTAAGAGATTCCACGTTACCGGGACCGGTAAGATCAAGGTCTTCCACGGCGAACACAGACACAACCTCGGTCACAAGACCCAGAAGAGGAAGAGACACCTCCGCAGCGGACAGATCCTCAGCCCCTCGATGACGGCCAACTACAGACGCCTCGTCGGCAAGGACTGAAAAACATCGACTTGAAGGAAAGGAAATAACTGAAAATGGCAAGAGTAAAAGGCGCGCTCATGACGCGCAAGAGAAGAAATAGAGTTCTGAAGGCCGCTAAGGGTTACTGGGGATCAAAGAGCAAGCACTTCAAGATGGCGAAGCAGGCCGTCATGAAGAGCGGCAACTACGCATTCATCGGCCGCAAGCAGAAGAAGAGAGACTTCCGCGCACTGTGGATCACGCGTATCTCCGCGCAGGCAAAGGTCTGCGGGATCAACTACTCCCAGCTCATGCACGGCCTGAAGCTGGCAGGCATCGATCTCAACCGCAAGATGCTCTCAGAGATCGCGGTGTCCGACAAGGACGCTTTCGCGGCGATAGTCGAGAAGGCAAAGGCCGCATTATAATCCAAAATCAGGGTGTTGCGCGCACGCGCAACACCTTTTGGTGTATTATATCGGGTTTTGTTATGGAAGAAAAAGTGACGGTACGCGGTATCACGGGTAAACTCGTGACCTCCAGATCCAACGGGGAAGTGGTTTCCGCCGCGAAACTTGCCGACGGGAAGCACCGCCGGGAAACGGGCTCCTTCCTCTGCGAGGGAGAAAAGCTCTTTGAAGAGTCCTTCCTCTTCGGAAGACCGGAGCGTGTTTTTCTGCGCCTCGACGGCGCGGAAAAGCTGTCAGACAGGACGGCGGAACGCCTTGCCGATCCTTCTCTCGAAGGTAAGATCGTTTTCCTGTCAGGCCCGGCGTTCGACAAGATAACGACGGAACGCTCTCCCGAGGGGATAATCTGCGTCTCCTCCTTCCCGGAGGGGTACGGCGCCATCTCACCCGAAGGGGCGGCCGCCGGCGCGGCGGGAAAGAGGACTTTGCTCCTCGATTCGGTCCGCGACCCGGGGAACGTGGGGACTATCCTCCGTTCCGCCGCCGCGTTCGGCGTCGAGTACGCCGTTCTTTTCTCCTGCGCCGATCCGCTGAGTCCCCGGGCGCTCAGGGCGTCCATGGGAGCGGTCTTCAGGATCGGTATCGCCGAGATCACGGACGGCGCGAAATTCGGCAGACTGATCCGGGAACAGGGCAGACGGCTCGTCTGCACGACCCTCGACGATGGAGCCGGCGTCCTGGGCGTCGACCCGATCTTCCCCGACGATTGCGTAGTCATCGGAAACGAGGGCCACGGCATCTCGGGAGAGATCATCTCCGAGGCGTCCGCGTTCCTTACCATACCTATGACCGACACCTGCGAGAGTCTCAACGCGTCGGCTGCCGCGGCGGTGATCCTTTGGGAATACGCCAGACTGCGGGGAGGCCGGCAGATCGAACCGGACGGTGATAAACAGTGAAAGACGACCGACTTTACTGGGTCTGGCTTGCGGAGAGCTTCGGAAAAGGAAGCGCTCTCGCCGTCAAACTCATCAACATATTCGGAAGCGCGGAAAAGGTCTACGCCGCGTCACCCGAGTCCGTAAACGACAAGGGGACCCCGACTCTCTCCGCGAAGGAAGCCGAGAGGACCAGGTACGTCCTCAGATCGAAGGATCTCTCCGCGGCGGAGGAGATCGCCGCCCGGGCGGAGGCCCGTGGCCAGCGTATCGTGACTCCGGCGGACGAGGATTTCCCGAGGAGCCTGCTCAATCTGCGCGACGCTCCCATGGCGCTTTACGTGCTCGGAAGGATGCCGCGTTTCGACCGTGAACTCTCGGTCTCCGTGGTTGGCACGAGAAAGATGACTGACTACGGCAGGGACGCCGCGTTCTCCATAGGATACGGCCTCGGGGCGGGCGGAGCCGTCGTCGTCAGCGGAATGGCTCTCGGCGCGGACTCCATGGCAATGACCGGCGCGATCATGGCGGGCGGCGCTACCGTCGCCGTGCTGGGCGGAGGCGCCGACGTGATCTACCCGAAAGATCATAAGGACCTCTACTATACCATCCTGAAAAACGGATGCGTCATTTCGGAGCATCCGCCGGAAACGCCGATATTCGGCCCCCATTTCCCGGTGAGAAACAGGATAATCAGCGGCCTCTCTCCCGCCACGGTGGTCATCGAGGCGGACGAGGGAAGCGGCGCGCTCATCACGGCGCGTCACGCCGCGTATCAAGGCAGGACGGTCTTCGCCGTGCCCGGTCAGATAGGTACCGTCGGTTCCGCAGGGACCAACGGTCTTCTCAAGGAGGGCGCGCTCATCGCCACCTCGGCGGAAGATATCCTGTCGGAATACGAATTCACCTTCCCGCGCTCCGTCAGCGTCAAGGCGGCTCACGCCGCCCTGAGGGACGTGGACGTGAGCGCCTACGCCGCCGAGTCCATGGAACGGCTTCGCGTCATGGCAAGGGGAAGAAACAATTACTACGGAACAAGCGTATACGGAGGCAGAGGCAGCGGGCCGAAGAAAGGCGCGCCGCCCGCCGGAGACGTCAAAATGGGCGACGAGGCGCCGGAGACCCCGGGCTTCGTCAAGGTGAAACGGGATCCCCCTCCTCCCGAGGACGGTTCTCCCCGCCGTATCGACTTCGATATGCTCGACGAGATCAACATAAAGGTCTACGAGCTCATGACTCCCGACGTCCCCGTGGCGCCTGACGAGCTCGTGAGACCCGATCTCCCCATCAGCGACGTGCTCAGTTCTCTGTCGCTCCTGGAGATCGCCGGAGCGGTGGAAGCCGGCGCCGGAGGATATTTCCTGCGCAGGAGCTCCGACGGAGACGACGCGCTCACGTCGCTCACGGACGAATAAACACCGCGGAATAATATAAGCGCACCGCGATAAAAATACAGAAAAACGAAAGGTATAGGTTCAAATGCAGAATCTTGTAATAGTCGAGTCGCCCGCCAAGGCGCATACCATAAAGAGCTATCTCGGATCCGGATATAAAGTAGTGGCGTCAAAGGGCCACGTGCGCGACCTGCCGAAGTCTACCCTCGGTATCGACGTGGACAACGGTTTCGAGGCCCACTATATCAATATCAGAGGCAAGGGCGACCTTATAAAGGATCTGAAAAAGGACGCGAAAAACGCGGACAAAATATATCTCGCCACCGACCCGGACCGCGAGGGAGAGGCCATTTCCTGGCACCTTGCCGCGGCGCTTGAGATCCCCGAGGGGAAGTCCAAGAGGATCACCTTCAACGAGATCACGAAGACCGCGGTGAAGGACGCCATCAAAAAGCCCCGCGACATCGATATGGATCTGGTCAACGCGCAGCAGGCGCGCCGTATCGTCGACCGCATCGTGGGCTATAAGCTGAGCCCGTTCCTCTGGAAGACCGTCAGAAGCGGTCTTTCCGCCGGACGCGTCCAGTCCGTCGCCACCCGCATTATCGTCGAGAGAGAAAACGAGATCAGGAACTTTGACCCGAAGGAATACTGGACGGTCGACGCGGATCTGACGACCGGCAAGGGCAAAACCTTCCGCGCGTCGTTTTTCGGGATGGCTGACGAAGACGTCAAGACGGAACTCCGCACCGGCGCCGAGGCGGCGGAGGTCGCCCGCGCGGCTGAGACGAACCCCTTTGTGGTCCGCGACGTCAAGAAAGGCAGAAAGATAAAGAATCCCGCGCCTCCGTTCACCACGTCCACCCTCCAGCAGGAGGCGTCCCGCAAACTGAACTTCCAGTCTCAGCGCACCATGCGCGTGGCTCAGGAGCTTTACGAAGGGATCAACCTCGGTTCCGCTCTCGGCGGGACCCAGGGTCTCATCACCTACATGAGAACGGACAGCCTCCGTATCGCAGACGAGGCGAGAGACAGCGCGAGGGCGTATATCACCGAAAAGTTCGGCCCGGAATACTATCCCGACAAGCCGAGAGTCTATAAATCAAGATCCAACTCCCAGGACGCGCACGAAGCGGTCAGACCGTCGAATCCTGCGCTCGATCCCGCAACCGTCAAGGGCTTCCTCAGCTCCGACCAGTATAAGCTTTACCGCCTCATCTGGAACAGATTCATGGCGAGCCAGATGGCGGGGGCGGAGCTCTCAACGGTGCAGACGGACGTCCTCTGCGGCAAGTATCTGTACCGCGCCAGCGGCTATTCCGTGAAGTTCTCCGGGTTTATGTCTCTTTATGAAGAATCGACCGACGAGGACGAGAACGAGGAGAACACCAAGCTCCCGGCTCTCACCCAGGGCGAAAAACTCATCGCCGAGGCAGTGACGCCGAACCAGCATTTCACCGAGCCCCCGGCAAGATACACCGAGGCGTCCCTTATCAAATTCCTTGAAGAGAAGGGCATCGGCCGTCCCAGCACCTACACCCCCATTATCACCATCATCCTTTCGAGAGGTTACGTTGAGAGAGACGGCAAGTCCCTGAAGCCCACGCCTCTCGGCGAGGTCATCACCAAGATCATGGTGGAGAAATTCCCCGACATCGTGGACTACAAGTTCACGGCGTCCATGGAGGACAAGCTGGACGACGTGGAGCACGGCTCGGTGCCGATGCTTACCGTACTCGACGATTTCTACTCCGATTTCAGTAAAGAACTGGACGAGGCGCAGAAGACCCTCAACCCCGGAGATATCGAGATCCCCGTGGAGGAGACGGACATAATCTGCGACAAGTGCGGCGCAAGGATGATAGTCAAAGAGGGAAAATTCGGCAAATTCGCCGCCTGCCCCAACTATCCGAAGTGCAGGAACACCCAGCCCCTCTTCAAGAAGAAACCAGAGCCGCCGAAGGAGACGCCGAAGACCGACTCCGGTATGAAATGCGACAAATGCGGCGCGGACATGGTGCTGAGAAACGGGCGTTACGGCAATTTCTGGGCGTGCTCCCGTTATCCCGAGTGCAAGAACACCAAGCAGATCACCAAGGGCACCGGCGTGAAGTGTCCCGACTGCGGCTCCGAGATCGTCATAAAATACGGCAAGAGCAGAAAAATGTTCTACAGCTGTGAGAAGTACCCCGAGTGCAAGTTCTCCTCGTGGGATATGCCCACGGCGGAGAAATGCCCGGTATGCGGAGATATGCTCCTCAGAAAGAAGGGCAAGAACCAGCTCGTCTGCAGGAACGAAAAATGCGGATATAAGGCCGCGGACGAGGAAAAGGAAAAAGAAGGACAGGAATGAGACCTGAAAAGGGCATTACCGTTATCGGAGCGGGACTTGCGGGATGCGAGGCCGCCGCGCAGGCGGCGCGGCTCGGCGTTCCGGTCACTCTGATCGAGATGAAGCCGGCAAAGAAGACTCCGGCTCACAAGTCCGACAAGTTCTGCGAGCTCGTCTGCTCCAATTCCCTCCGCTCGGCGGAGGTGACCAACGCCGCGGGCCTGCTCAAAGAGGAGCTGAGGCGGTTGGGTTCTCTCGTTATCGAGGCGTGTGACAAGACCCGCGTTTCCGCGGGCGGCGCTCTCGCCGTCGACAGGGAACTGTTCTCCGGATACGTTACGGAACGCGTCAGAAACCACCCCCTTATCCGGGTTGAGTCCCGGGAGGTGACCGGGATCCCGGAGGACGGGATCACCGTCGTCGCCACGGGACCGCTGACCTCCGACGCCCTGGCGGCGGATATAGTCCGCTACCGCGGAGCGGGAGGACTGTGGTTCTACGACGCGGCGGCGCCCATCGTGTCGTTCGATTCCGTCGACATGAGCCGCGCGTTCTTCGCGTCCCGATACGGCAAGGGGACGCCGGATTATATCAACTGCCCCATGACCGAGGAGGAGTACCGCGCGTTTTACCGGGAGCTCCTCAACGCCGAGACCGCCGAGCTCCACGAGTTCGAAAAGAGCGATCTCCGCGTATTCGAGGGGTGTATGCCCGTGGAAGTCATGGCGCGCCGCGGCGAGGACACGCTCCGATTCGGCCCCATGAAGCCGGTGGGCATAAAGCATCCCGAAACGGGTGAAACGTACTACGCCGTGGTCCAGCTCAGACGCGAGAACGAAGACGGGACCATGTTCAACCTGGTGGGTTTCCAGACACACCTGACGTTCCCCGAGCAGAGACGGGTCTTCGGTATGATCCCGGGACTCGAAAACGCCGAATTCCTTCGCTACGGGGTCATGCACCGCAATACGTTTCTCAACTCCCCCGGTTTTCTCGCCCCCGATTATTCCGTCGCCGACGACGGCAGACTTTTCTTCGCCGGGCAGATGACGGGCGTGGAGGGATACGTCGAATCGGCAGCGTCGGGATTCGTCGCAGGCCTTTCCGCCGCGCTCAAAGCCCGGGGAGAGGAACCCGTTCCGTTCCCGAAAACGACGGTCATCGGCGCCATGGCGCATTACGTGTCCGAGGGAGGACAGGGCGACTTTCAGCCCATGAACGCCAACTTCGGCGTGGTCTCGCCCCTTGAAAAGAAGGTCAGGGGCGGAAAACGAATGAGAAACGAGGCGCTCGCCCGCCGCTCCCTTGAGGAGACGGACCGCCTCGCCGGTATTATACGAACTCTCGCGGGAGAGGAATGAAATCCTGATCGAGGAGGTATCTCCGTGAAAATCATAATCGACGCCATGGGCGGCGACCGCGCGCCGGAAGAGATCGTCAAAGCGGTCGCGGAAGCGTCCGGGACCGTAGACGCCGACCTTGTGGTCACCGGCGACGAAAATGAAATAAAGAAATACCTTTCGCAGTTTGGCGCCGACCTGTCGAGGATCGAGATCGTTCCCACGGAGACCGTGATCACCATGGAGGACGATCCGCTCTCCGCCGTCAAGACGAAAAAGGACTCGTCCATGAGCGAGGGGCTGCGCCTTTTGCGCGACGGCGGCGACGCCTTCGTCAGCGCGGGGAACACCGGCGCTCTGTTCGTCGGCTCGTCCCTTATCGTGAGAAACGTAAAAGGTATCAAACGCGCGGCCATCGCGACAGTTCTGCCGTTCGCTCGTCCGGTCCTTCTGCTCGACAGCGGCGCGAACGTCACCGCTCTGCCGGAATATCTGGCGCAGTGGGCGGTCCTCGGCTCCGTTTACGTGGAGAACGTGATGGGTATCGCCTCGCCGGAAGTGGGACTGCTGAACAACGGCGTCGAGGAGCACAAAGGCACCCCGGAACTGGTCGAGGCCTATGGGATGCTGAAGGAGACGGACTCCGTCAGATTTATCGGCAACGTGGAGGCGCGCGACATCCCGTACGGACCGTGCGACGTGCTTGTCACGGACGGATTTACAGGCAACGTGACGCTGAAGCTCGCCGAGGGCGTTTCCACGTTCCTGCTGAAGACTCTGAAAGAGACTTTGACGGACGGGATGCTGACAAAACTCTGCGCCCTGCCCATGAAGGGCAAGCTCCGGGGGCTCAAGGCAAGATTCGACGCCTCCGAATACGGCGGCGCCCCGATCCTGGGCATAAGAAAGCCCGTCATCAAAGCACACGGAAGCTCCGATGCGAGAGCGTTCCTCAACGCCGTAAAGCAAGCGGAAAAATTCGCCCGTTCCGGTTTTTCGGAAAGGATTGCCGACCTGGCGGACCTTACCGGAGAAGGGAAAGGATCCGAAAAAGAGGAGGAAAAAAGATGATCGGTAACAATCTGTCTCCCGAATCCCTCGAGATGAGGATAGGGTACGTTTTCAGGAACAAAACGCTCCTTGAGACCGCGCTTACCCACTCCTCCTTCACCAACGAGAAGAAGGCGAGGGGCGAGTCGGCGGAATGCAACGAGCGGCTGGAATTCCTCGGGGATTCCGTCCTCTCCGTCGTCACCAGCGCCCACATTTTCGAGGAATACAAGGATCTCCAGGAGGGGGATCTGACAAAGATCCGCGCTGCGGTGGTTTGCGAAAAGGCCCTGTCGAAATATGCCGCCGAGATCGAACTCGGCAAGTATATCCGTCTCGGCCGCGGCGAGGAAATGAACAACGGTCGCGAGAGGGCGTCCATCACCTCGGACGCGTTCGAAGCGCTTCTCGCCGCCATGTTTATCGACGCGGGCAACGACGTCACGCCCGTAAAGAAATTCGTCCTCCCGTTTGTCGACGCGGAGATCGGAAACATCAGGAACGGCGGCGCCTTCGAGGACTACAAGACCGCCCTCCAGCAGATCATCCAGCAGGCGAATTCCGAAAAGCTCGAGTACGTGCTCGTGGGCGAATCGGGCCCCGACCACGACAAGATCTTCGAGATCGAGGCGCGGCTCAACAGCAACGTCATCGGTCACGGAAAAGCCAGATCCAAGAGAGAAGCCGAGCAGCTCGCCGCAAAAGAGGCGCTTCAGCTGTTCGGGGAAGAATAAAGAGCGGGGTGCGCCGTGAGACATATCAACGTTCCCGTGTTCGTGCCCCATCTCGGATGCCCGAATAAGTGCGTTTTCTGCGATCAGCGCGCTATCTCGGGCGTCAGTTATTTTTCGGAGGACGACGCGTGCGCCGTGATCGACGAGACCCTCACCACCGTCGGGGACGGCGACGAGTGCGAGATCGCCTTTTTCGGCGGTTCCTTCACCGGGATCGACCGGGATCTGATGATCCGTCTTCTTGACCTCGCCGAGGGATACGTGAAGGCGGGCCGCGTGACCGGGATCCGGATGTCCACGAGGCCCGACTATATCGACCCGGATATCATCGGTATACTGAAACGCTACACCGTCCGCGCCGTTGAACTCGGGATACAGTCCATGAACGACAGAGTGCTCGCACTTTCAAAGCGCGGTCACACCGCCGCCGACACCGCCCGCGCGGCGGGACTGCTGAGGGACGCAGGGATCCCCTTAGTCGGACAGATGATGGTGGGACTCCCCGGCTCGACCCCGCGGGACGAGGTCGACTGCGCGGAGAAGATCTGTTCCCTCGGCGCCGCGGCGTGCCGCATCTATCCCACTCTCGTCTTCCGTAACACGGAACTGTGCGAAATGATGAACAGGGGAGAGTACGTTCCCCTCACCGTGGACGAAGCCGTCATGAGGTCCGCCGACGCGCTGTCTGTCTTTGCGCGGCACGGAGTCGGATGTCTCCGCATCGGTCTCTGCGACTCGGAAAGACTGTCGAATGACGGAGACTTTGTCGCGGGGCCGCGCCACGACGCCATGGGCGAGCTGGTGAAAAGCGAGTTGTACAGACGGGCGATGAAACGGGAACTTGACTCCCTTGAAAAAGAGGGAAAACTGACCGGATCCGTTGAGATCTCCGTCCCGAAAGGAGACCTTTCGGCCGCCGTCGGCCATAAAGGACGAAACCGGGCGGAAATATTGGCCTCATACCCCATAAATAGTATTGTTTTTCTTGAAAAACACTCTATTTTGTGGTACAATGTTGAAGTAAGGCTGATATAGCGGAGCGGCGCGATCACGGCGCCGCCGCGGCGGTCCCCGGGGGGGACCGAACACAACGAAACGGAGGACGTCCACTTGTATCTGAAATCGCTTGAGGTCCACGGGTTCAAATCCTTTCCCGACAAGACTGTACTGAACTTCAACCCGGGCACCACCATCATAGTAGGCCCCAACGGGAGCGGAAAATCGAATATCACCGACGCCATGCGCTGGGTGCTGGGCGAGCTTTCGTCGAAAAACCTCAGGGGAAGCAAGATGGAAGACGTCATTTTCTCCGGAGCGGACGGCGTGCGGCCCATGGGCTACGCCGAGGTGTCCGTCACCTTCGACAACAGCGGGAAAGAGAAGACCGTAAACAGCGAATACGACGAGATCACTGTCACGCGGCGCTACTATCGCGCCGGCGACAGCGAATACTATATCAACCGCAAGCAGGTCCGGCTCCGCGACATATACGAGCTTTTCATGAACACCGGCGTGGGCCGCGAGGGATATTCCATCATCGGCCAGGGCAAGATCGCGGAGATCATCTCAAAAAAGAGCGAGGACAGACGGTCCATCTTCGAGGAAAGCGCCGGGATCAGCAAATACCGCTACCGCAAGCAGGAATCCCAGAAGAAGCTCGCCGAGACCGAGGCGAACATGGAGCGCGTGTCCGACATCCAGACCGAGGTCGAAAGCCGCCTCGGACCTCTGGAGCGGGACTCGAAAAAGGCGAGACGGTATCTCGAACTTTACGACGAGAAAAAGCGGCTGGACGTGTCACTCTGGCTCTATGATATGAAGGGCTCCCGGGAGGAGCTCGAGAAGACCGAGACCGACACGGAAATGTCGTCTCACGAGCTGGAGATAGCCGAGGATACCCTCCGGACCGTGGAAGCGCAGATCGAACGCCACTTCGAGCTGTCCGGCGAGAACAAAGAGGCGTCCCAGCGCAATCTGGACAGAATAAACGAGAAGAGAAAAGACGCGTCGAAACTGGAAAACGACGCGCGGCTGCTTGAAAACGACGCCTTCCACGCAAGAGAGAAGAAGGCGGACGAGGAAGAGTTGATCCGCGCCGCGGAGGCGGCCATTGAGGCGGAAAAGAAAAAGGCGGAGGAGATGACCTCCGAGCTTGCCGACATAAAAGCCGCCATCGAGAACTCGCGCCAGAACGAAAAAACCGTTTCCGAAGAGCGCGAGAGCTACATAAGATCGAGAGACGAAAAGGACAAGCTCATTTCCGACCTGTTCGAGGAGAGGCAGCGTGTCGAGTCGGAGATCGGCGACCTCTCCGTCCGTCTCAACGTGCTGAAAAACACGGTCTCCTCCCGCTCGGAGCAGAAGGCGGAGACCGAACAGCAGTTAAAACAGTACGGAGAGCAGCGGGCTGAGCTGGAAAAGTCCCGCGCCGACACTTCGCGCACGGTAGAAAAGTACGGGGAGCAGATCGGCGGGGAAAAGGAAGCGCTCGAAAAGGTGACGGCGTCCCTCGCCGAAGTCACCGAGGACCTGGCCGCTGCCGCAAGAGAGAGAGTATCCCGCACCGCGACCGCGGACTCCCTTGAGAGCCGGGTCGCCGCCCTCATGAGGATGGCGGAGCACTTTGACGGATACAATAACAGCGTCCGTTTCGTGATGAACGAAGCGAAGGAGGGACGCCTCTCCGGTATCCACGGCCCTCTCTCCCGGATAATCAAAGTCAAAAACGAGCACTCGGTCGCCGTGGAAACGGCGCTGGGACCCGCCCTTCAGAATATAGTCACTTCCGACGAGGAGGCGGCGAAGGCCGCCATCCGCGCCCTGAAAAACGCCGGCGCCGGACGGGCCACTTTCTACCCCATAACCACGGTCAAAGGGGTGACGAGAGGGCAGGAGACCGAAGGCGCGGCGGGATGCCGCGGATTTATCGGCTTTGCCGACGAGCTGGTCGACTGCGACCCCAAATACCGCGACATCATCAGCTCGGTGCTCGGCAGAGTCACCGTGTTCGACAATATCGACAACGCGTCCGACATGGCTCGCGCCCGCTCTTTCAAGGTCCGCGCCGTGACCCTTGACGGCCAGCAGATCAACGTGGGCGGCTCCTTCACCGGAGGAAGCGTACGCCGCGACAGCGGGATCCTCACCCGCGATTCTCAGATCGAGAAACTGAAAAAAGAGCTTGCCGCCGAGAAAAAACTGCTCGAAAAAGCGTCATCGGACGAGGAAAAACTCGAGGCAGAGCGCTCAAAATTCGCTCTCGAGCGCGTGGACCGTGAGGAGAAGATCCGCCTGCTCGAATCGCTCGGCTCGGCGGAAAAGACGCAGCTGGGCGAGATCGATGCGAAACTCGATTTTGCGAAGAGCGTCATCGAAAAGCTCACCGGAGAACTCAGCGATTCCGAAGGGAACAAAGAGGAATACGAGGCGCAGATCGCCGATCTGCAGAAACAGATAGACGAAAAGACGGCGGAGGTCTCCCGCATCAACGCAGAGCGCGCGGAACGCGCCGGAGAGCGCGGAGATTTCGACCTCAGTGCAGACGAAGCGGCAGAGCGTTTGTCCGCCGCAAGGATCGAGACCGCGAGACTCGAAAAGGACCTCCAGAACACGGAAGCCGCCATTTCCGACTCCGGAGTCAGAGTGGAGGAGCGCGAAGCGGAGATCCTGCAGCGCAGAGAAGAGATCTTAAGCCTGAAAAAGCAGATCTCCGATGCCGCGGACCGCACCAAGGAGATCATGAGCGAGACCGAGCATTCCGACGCCGAGCTTCGCGAGCTTGAGGAAAGGCAGCGGGAACTTGACGCTCAGAGCGACAAGCTGGAAGCGGAGATCGCCGATCTCAGAAAGAAAGAAAAAGAGCAGACCTCGAAAAAGGAGCTCGCTTTCGTCGCGCACACCAAGAACGAGAACAAACTGGAAAAGCTGCGCGAGAGCATCGACAAGATGACCGCCCGTCTCTGGGACGAGTACGAGCTCACTTTCAGCGGCGCGGTGGAACTGGAGAGCTCCGAGGGCTGGGAGCCCGTTGACGAGACCAACAGAAGAAAGGTCAACTCCCGCTTCAACGAACTGCGGACGGAGATCAAATCTCTCGGCAACGTGAACGTGGGCGCCATCGAGGAATACGCGCAGACTAAGGAAAGATACGACAGCATCAAACGCCAGATGGACGACCTTCTCGAGTCCCGCCGTGAACTGGAGGGGATCATCTCCTCCATCGAGGACGATATGAAGCGGATGTTCACGGAGGCGTTCCGCGCCATCAGCAAGAACTTCACCGAGGTGTTCCGCGACCTGTTCGGCGGCGGAAACGCGGAGTTGTCGCTTACCGATCCCGAGGACGTTCTCGGAAGCGGGATCGAGATCAGCGCCGCGCCTCCCGGAAAGACTATCAAGAATCTCACCCTTCTGTCCGGCGGCGAGCAGGCGTTTATCGCCATCGCGCTGATGTTCGCGCTGATCAAGTTCAATCCGTCGCCCTTCTGCATCTTCGACGAGATCGAGGCGGCGCTGGACGAGGTGAACGTCACGAGATTCGCCAACTACGTGAAGCGTTTCTCGGACGATATGCAGATCATCATGATCACCCACCGCCGCGGCACCATGGAAGTGGCGGACACCCTATACGGCGTGACCATGCCGCGCAAGGGCATATCGAAGGTGTTCACCCTGGATATCAACAACACCCTGGAGAACGAAAAATTCGTCGGCTGACGGCCGACAGGGAAGGCCGCGTTGAGCGGAACTGTACGATATGGCATTTTTTGACAAACTGAAAAAAGGGCTCAGCAAGACCAAGGAAGCGGTAATGAACCGCGTGGAAGACGTCATCAAGGCGTTCCGCCGTGTGGACGAAGATCTCCTCGAAGAACTGGAGGAGATCATGATCTGCGCCGATATGGGCATGGAGACCGCCGAGGAGATCACGGATGAACTCCGTGAGAAGATCAAGGAAGAGAAGATTTCCGAGCCCGAAGAGGTGAAAGAAGCTCTGTGCGCGATTCTCCGCGACCACGTGGGCGACGGGGGAGACCTGGTTCTCGAAACCTCGCCGTCCGTTATCCTCGTGATCGGAGTGAACGGCGTGGGCAAGACCACGTCCATCGGCAAGATCGCGCACAATCTCAAAGAGCGCGGCAAGAAAGTCGTTGTCGCCGCCGCGGACACGTTCCGCGCCGCCGCCATCGAGCAGCTCGCCATCTGGTGCGACAGAGCCGGAGTCGATCTGATAAAGCAGAGCGAGGGCTCCGACCCGGCGTCGGTAGTCTACGACGCCGTCGCCGCCTCGAAAAAGAGAGGCGCCGACGTGCTTATAGTCGACACCGCCGGGCGGCTCCATAATAAGAAAAACCTCATGGACGAGCTCGCCAAGATCGACAGGGTCATCGGCAGGGAACTGCCGGGCGCGTCCCGGGAGACCCTTCTGGTGCTGGATGCCACCACCGGTCAGAACGCCATCGAGCAGGCGAAAGAGTTCAAGAAAGCCGCCGACATCAGCGGCCTCGTGCTGACCAAACTCGACGGGACCGCCAAGGGCGGCGCCGTGTTCGCCATCAAGAATACCGTCGACATTCCGGTGAAGTTCATCGGAGTGGGCGAGCAGATAGACGATATGGAGCCCTTCGACGCGGATATGTTCGTCCGTGCGCTCCTCGAAATGGAGGACGAGTCATGACGGAAGTTGTGCTTTCCACACACAACGGACATAAGGCGAAGGAATTCCGCGAGATATTCGGCGCGGTCTGCCCGGATATCAGGATACTCACCCTGTCTGACGTAGGTCATAACGGGGAGATCGAGGAGAACGGCGCTACTTTCGAGGAAAACGCCATAATCAAGGCGTCTGTCCCCGCCTCCTTCGGATATATCGGCATCGCCGACGACTCCGGCCTCACCGTGGATCATCTCGGCGGCGATCCCGGCGTCCGGTCCGCGAGATACGCCGGAGAGGGGTGCGATTCCGCAGACTGTCGGGAAAAACTGCTCCGCGTCATGGCAAAAGTCCCCGAAAGCGAACGGGGCGCGGGCTTTGTCTGCGTTATGGCGCTCTGTCTGCCGGAGGGATGCGGTTTTACCGTGCCGGATGATCTGAGGATAAGCGAAGAGCTGGCAGAGAAGACCGGCAGACGCGCGGACATGACCGCCGTCGTCCGGGGAGAGTGCCGCGGACGGATCACGGAAAAGGAACAGGGCGATCTGGGATTCGGTTACGATCCCGTGTTCTTCGCCCCGGAATTCGGCAGGACCTTCGGCGAGCTTTCCGCTGAAGAGAAAAACAGCATCAGCCATCGCGGCCGCGCGGCGGAAAAATTCGCCCCGGTTTTGGCGCGCGTGCTGAAATAAAAACGGAGTTGTTATGCTTAACAGTAAACAGAGAGCGTTCCTCAGGAGCCGCGCGAACTCGATCCAGCCCATCTTCCAGGTGGGAAAGGGAAGCGTCAGCGACGCCATGTGCCGCTCCGTCGGCGACGCGCTGGAAGCGCGGGAGCTTGTGAAAATCAGCGTCCTTCTAAACGCGGCGGATACGGCGAGAGACGTCGCCGACCGGCTGGCGGAGGATACGGGAGCCGACGTGGTCGCTGTCATCGGTCGAAAGATAATCCTCTACAGACCGTCGTCGAAGGAGAAAAACCGCACCGTCTCTCCCGAGGTCGCGAAGATCAGGCCCGGCAAGACGGAATAAAGGAGAAAAACGTGTCCTGCGTCATAACTGAAGAAAAACTCAGCGAACTTAAAGAACGGATCAGGCCGTACCTGAAGCAGAAGCGGTACGCGCACACCCTGGCCGTCGCCCGGGAAGCGGAACGGCTCGGCAGGGCGTTCCTGCCCGAAAAAGTGATGAAGCTGTGCGCCGCCGCCCTCCTTCACGACATAACAAAAAAGGATGATCTTGAAAAACAGTTGCAATATTGCCGTGAATTTGGTATAATTTACTGTAATGCAGATCTGTTGTCCCCGAAAACCTTCCACGCCAGAACGGCGGCGGGCGTCGCCGCGCGTGATTTTTCCGACGTGACCGATCCCGAGATCCTCTCCGGGATCAGGTGGCACACCACCGGTCACGACGGCATGACGGATTTTGAGGCGATCATATACCTCGCCGACTACATCGAGGAAACAAGGACGTTCCCTGACTGCGTCGCCCTGCGGGTGTTTTTCTACGACGGGAAAGAGAGGGACGCCTGCGGGAT